>NZ_BBWM01000052.1:0-151865 GCF_001463805.1 Aureimonas sp. D3
TCTCGTACCTGCCGCTCTCGGCTCGCAGACGGCGGGTTCGATCATCCGCCCCGCCGCCTTCTGCGGCGCGGTCGGCTTCAAGCCGAGCTTTCGCCTTCTGCCGACCGTCGGCATGAAACCGTTCGCTTGGTCGTTGGACACGGCCGGGCTCTTCGCCGCCGATGTGCCGAGCGCCGCCCTGCTGAGCGACATCCTGTCGGGCCGCCCGATGCGGATCACGGACGACACACCGCCCATTCGCGTCGGCCTCTACCGCTCGCGGATCGACCATCTTCTGCATCAGGGCATGATCGATGCCATGGCCCACGCCGCGCGCAGGCTGGAGCGCGCGGGATGCGATATCCTGGACATTGACGAAACCGACGCTCTGGCCGCCGCGCGCGACGCGCAGGAGCGCATCCAGCTTTTCGAAGGCGCGATCTCCCTGCTTCATGAACGGCGCTACCATGCCGAACAGCTGAACGCGGAACTCCTCAGCGTTCTTACGGCCGGCGCGGCGATCGCCCCGGCGGACTATGACAGCGCCCGCCGCGCAGCTCGCGCGGGGCGGCGAGAGGTCACGCGCCTGTTCGAAACCTGCGACATCATCCTCGCCCCCTCCGCTCCCGGCCCCGCTCCCCTGCGGCAGGACGGGATGGGCGATCCTGCCTTCAACCGGCTTTGGACCGGCGCTGGCGTGCCTTGCGTCAACGTGCCGGCTGGCAGATCACGGGAAGGCCTTCCTCTCGGCGTTTCGATCATCGCCCGGTTCGGGCAGGATGCGCGGGCGCTTGCCGGTGCCGCTCTCTTGGAGCGGCAGCTTCAGGACCTGGAGATCGTCACCCCACCCTCTTAATGACAGCGTTTCACACTTTTTTCAGCATGACGACGACAGCTCAAGCCGTTGAAACTCATCGGCTTCACCGAGCCGCATATTTTCGGACGAGCCTTGGGAAACGAATCCCTCTTTACGATGTTAAACAGATCATGAAGACTGGTAACATCCTGTGAGGAGGAGATCGTGATGGAACGGGTACGCTCTCTGAATCTGATCATGGCGACGGCGGCTTTCGCCTTTGTCGGTGCCATGGTCGTCGGTTTCATTTCCTGATGCCAAACGGTTTTCGCGGAAGCCGTATCGCAGCGTCAGGTTGCCAATGACACAGAAAGGGCCGGTTCATCCGGCCCTTTCTCGTTACGCAGCTTGCTCGATACGATCCGTCCTGTCATCGCCGCCGGCCGACGGACGCAAGCCGAGAATATGGCAGATCGAATAGACGAGATCGGCCCGGTTCATCGTATAGAAATGGAAATCGCCGATCCCGCGTTCGGCGAGATCGAGCACCTGCTCGGCGCAGACCGCCGCCGCCACATGGCTATGCGTCTGCGGATCGTTCTCCAGGCCTTCGAAACGCTCGGCCAGCCAGAGCGGAATGGAAGCGCCCGTTGCGGCCGAGAAGCGTGAAATCTTGGTGAAGTCGTGGATCGGAACAATGCCGGGAACGATCGGCACATAAATGCCGGCCCGCCGAACGCGCTCGACATAGCGTTCGAACACATCATTATCGAAGAAGAACTGCGTGATGGCGCGCGTCGCGCCATTATCGACCTTGCGCTTCAGGAGGTCGATGTCGGTTGCGAAGTCCGGGCTTTCGGGATGCTTCTCGGGATAGGCCGAAACGGAAATCTCGATCTCGGGATCGATCGCCTTGATACCAGCGGCGAGATCCACCGCGTTGCGATAGCCGTTCGGATGCGCCTCGTAGGCACCGCCCGCACCCGCCTGACCGTCCCCGCGCAGGGCCACGAAATGGCGCACGCCGGTTTCACGATATTGACGCACGACGGCATCCACTTCGTCGCGGCTCGCATCGACGCAGGTCAAATGTGCCGCCGGCTTCAGCGGCGTTTCGCTCAGGATGCGCTTAACCGTGTGATGCGTGCGCTCGCGCGTCGAACCGCCGGCACCGTAGGTCACGGACACGAAATCGGGCGAGAGCGGAGCCAAGCGCTGGATCGAGTCCCAGAGCCCTTCTTCCATCTTCGGTGTCTTGGGCGGAAAGAACTCGAACGACACGCGGAAGGGCGAGCGCTGCGAACGACGCTGGATCATGGACATTCCTTCAGGCTGCCTCGACCGGGCGCGCGGCCGGATCGAGCGGGATGGCGGCGTGCGGCCGTCGGGCCAGGAGAACAAGAACGGTGAGCGCGTCAGCCCTCTCGCCTTTCGGCGGAAGCGCGCGAATGGTCTCGACGCGAAGGCCGGCGGCTTGGGCATAGGCGCTGAGAGTCTCAATACTGAAGCCGAGCCGCAGATGCGCATGTTCCGTGCGCAGTGTTTCCAGCCCGTGCGGCGCGAAATCGACAATGGCAAGACGCCCGCCCGGTGCCAGCGCCGCTGCCGCCTCGCGAATGGCAGCGGCAGGATCGTCGAGATAATGAAGGACCTGATGGAGCGTCGCGAGTTCGAAACTGCCGCGCGGCACGGGGAGACGATAAGCATCTCCCTGCCGCACGCTGGCGCGGCTGAGACCCGCCGCGTCGAGCTTGGCGCGGGCGATCGACAGCATTTCGCGAGACGCGTCGATCCCCAGCGAACGCTCGCAGCGCGGTGACAGGAGCTCCAGAAGCCGGCCCGTGCCCGTGCCTATGTCGAGGACGGACTCGATGCCCTCGTCGCCAAGCACATCCAGAAGCGCGCTTTCGACTTCGACATCCGGCACGTGAAGCGAGCGAATCCGGTCCCATTGTTCGGCGTTGCGGCTGAAATAATGGGCCGCGCGCTCCGCCCGCTCAAGGCGAACATGTTCGAGCTTCTCGCGGTCGCCCGCCAAGCGCCCGTCTTCGTCCACGACGCCGGACAGAAGCGCGTCCACCAGGGTCGCGATCAGCGCATCGTCGCTACGCCGGAAATAAGCCCAGGCTCCCTCCTGATATCGATGCACGACGCCCGACTCGACCAGAAGCTTCAGATGACGCGAAATGCGCGGCTGCGATTGGCCGAGAATGGAAGTGAGATCGGAAACGGTCAGATCATGGCTCGACAAGAGCATGACGAGGCGCAGGCGCGTCGGTTCTCCGAGAGCCTTCAGAATTTCCACCGTCGCATCGAAAGACGCCGCCATGACCGCGCCTCCTTTGCGCCAACACATAAAGATATGTTTATGTGTTGCAGGCGAAAGATGCAAGTGGGTTCCATCGCGTTTGCACGGGCTTCACGAGCCCGATACTCTTTCGCCCATGACTCTTGAGAAAACCTCCATTCGGCCGGGCGAAACGACCCTGCCCTTCGACGCCTCGACGGCGGATGACGCGCGGCTGGCCTTTATCGGCCGCATCCGCTCCCCTTGGACCGATCGAACCGACTGCCCCAAGAACATGCGGGTCGCCCGCGACACCAACCAGAAGGCGACAGTCGAAATCGACGCGCCGTTCCGCGCCGCGCTGCAAAACCTGGCAGCGGGACGCCATGTCCATCTCCTGACATGGCTGCATCAATCGCGGCGCGATCTGGCCGTGCAGAAACCTCGCTCTGCCGAGATCGCATCGGGCACATTCGCTCTGCGCTCCCCAGTTCGCCCCAACCCGATCGGCCTACATCTCGTGCGTCTTCTGGACGTCGATCCGGCGTCGGGGCAGCTGGTGATCGACGCGATCGATGTTCTGGACGGGACGCCCCTTCTCGACATCAAACCCTATTTCGATACCGTCGATCGTCCGAGCGAGGGTTGATGGCCACGGAACGCCAGAAGTCCATCGCGCGCAACCTGACGCTTCTGATCCCTCGCGTCCCCTATCTCGACGCGGAGGCGATCCGCACGGCGGCGGGGTCGCGCCACATGAAAAGCCTGTTGCCGGCCAGCGCCGTTTGGCTGGCGACGCTCGCGCATATCCGGCATCAGCACACCGATTATGACGAGTTGCGCGACGAGGGCTACGAGAAGGACGAGGCGCGGTTCTTCGTGGTCGAGGCGATCAACGAGGTGCTCGATCAATGGGGCGCAACACGCCACCTCGTGTCCGAAGCGGACGAGGATGAGGGCTGGGATTATAACGACAATGAGCCGCAGGAAGATGGGAGCGAGGACGAATCCACTCCGCTGCCGCCCAAAGCGCGCCCGAGACCGGACGCGGATTGAAAGGCGTCAGCGCTCTTCGTTCGGATCGTAGATCCACTGCTCCGGCAGCCGAGCCTCGAATGCCTCGCCCAGGCTGATGCTGCCAGGCTTCTCCACCCAGGCCACAAGGCCTCGCTTGTGCTTGGCCGCCTTCACGAAGCCGAATTCGATGTCGGTTCGCTCGGGATAATGCTGCGCGATGGATCGCCCCGACAGACGGCAAGGCCCGTTGTCGCCGTCGATCTTGATCGTGACGCCATTCTCGAAAAACAGGAGGGTGCGCGGCGGCAGTTCGCTGAGACGCGGAAGGCCCTCCAGCGTGAGATTGCCGCCGATCCATTCCGGCCGCAGCTCGGGGATCGCCAAGGTCTCGGCGACCTCGGCGAGTTCATTCAGGCTCAGGATCGAAAGCTGACGCTCGTTGCGAATTTCGGTGCCACGCGGATACCAGGGCTCGCGGCCGCCCGTTTTTCGGGTCGGCCCGCCATGCGCATCGGCTGCAATCCCATCGAAGCCGAGGTCCAGCCTATCGACCGGAGATGTCACGAAGCCCTTGCCTTCGGTCCGGTAAAGGCCCGCGACGGTGCCCTTCAGTTTGATGGCCGGCTTGCGCATGAGTGATGTCAGCCCTGTCGATGCGGATGCTCATCGGACTTCAGGTCGATCGGCTGCGTGCGCCGGCTCGGCTTGAAGGTGATGACGCGGTACAGATAGATCGCGACCACGGCAAGGATGACGAAGTTCGAGACCGGGCCGATATATTGGTCCACCAGATCGTATTGCTGCGCCAGAAGGTATCCGGCAAAGGCCAAACCCGCCGTCCAGGCCAGCGTGCCGATCGCCGAGAAGGCCAGGAAGGTGAGGAGCGGCATCCGCGCGAGGCCGGCGGGGATGGAGATGAGCGTTCGCACCGTCGGCACGAGGCGGCCAAACAGCACGGCCCAGATTCCGTAGCGACGGAACCAGCGGTCCGCCGCCTCCACGTCCTCGGCGGTCATCGTGATCCATCGGCCGAACCGATCCGCCAGCCGCACGATACGCTGTTCGCCGACCACGAGGCCAAGATAATACCAAGGCAAGATGCCGAGGAGCGACCCGATCGTCCCGGCAATGATAACGGCCCAGATCGAATGCTCACCCGTGGCTGCCTGATAGCCTGCCAGAGGCATGATGATTTCGGAGGGGATCGGTGGGAAGATGTTTTCCAGAAACATCAGGAACGCGATTCCGACCACGCCGAAATCCTGCATGAGACCCTGAACGAACTGATCCATAGGCGAATGCGATCCTAGCTTGGCCGAGGCGATGAACTAGCCGTTGAGATAGCACGGCCGTTTCGCTTGGACATGGCAAGGCTGTCAGCAAGACGCCGGAAACACGAGCCTACGGCGGTCTTCAGATCACTTGTTCGTCAGGGGAATGGCTTGCAGCAAAGCGCGCGCGATCTGCTCGGCGGTGTAGGGCTTCTGCAGGACGGGGAAAACGCGCCACTCCATTTCGATCCCCTCCAGCCCGTAACCCGTCGCGAAGACAATCGGCACGTTGCGCGCACGCAAGCGCTCGGCCACAGGATAGACCTTCACGCCGGCGATGTTCATGTCGAGGATGGCGGCGTCGATGCCGGGCTCTGAATCCAGCATGGCCTGCGCGCGATCGACGCGCATCGCAAGCCCCGCCACGACGCAGCCCAGCTCGTCCAGAATGTCCTCGAGCTGCATGGCGACGAGGGATTCGTCCTCCACCGCGAAGATGCGAAGCCCTTCGAGCCCCTTTGGTTCAGTCATCCAAGAGGGCCTTTGCCGCTTCGAGTTCGGACAGGGGGATGGCGAGTGTCCAGGTCAGGCTGGACGGTCCGAGGCCGAGTTCCAATCGCCCCTCGAGCTCGCCCGTCACGATGCGCTCCAACATGCGCATCCCAAAACCGGGCTTCAACTCATCCTGCGTTTCAGGAAGATCCGGACCGGTTTCCCGCCAGATCAGCTCCAGCGTCTCACCGCGTGTCTCCCAACGCACGCAGACGCGGCCGTCATTCTTCGCCAAAGATCCATATTTCAAGGCATTCGATGCCAGCTCATGGAACACCATCGCCAGGGCGATGGCGGCCTTCGGACTGAGATCGAAACGGCCGCCCTTTGTGGTAATTCGCTCGGGCGGCAGGGCCGCGAATTCCAGCCGAGCGATGGCGGCGAGATCGGCCGCTTCCCAATGGTGCTGGCTGAGGAGATTGTGAGCGTTCGAGAGTGCCAGAATTCGCCCTTCGAACACACGGCGTGCATCCTCGCGGTCGATCGTCGCGCGGAAGCTTCGCCGAGCCAGAGACTGCACCGTGGATAGCGTGTTTTTAACGCGATGATTCAGCTCATCCAACAAGAACTTCTGGTGACGCTGCCCGCGTACAGCCTCGGTTCTGTCATACCCTTGAATGAAGATGCCCGACACCTGACCGGTCGGCGACGCCACGGGATGGTGCGAGAGATCGACGAAATACTCCCGAAGCCGATCCGACCCTGGATCGCGCAGTCGAATGCTCGTCGCGAACCCGACCGCCGACTCGCCCGTTTGGTAGGTCTTGTCCAGCCGGCCGAGTAACCCGCTCGGCTCCTCACATTCCAATTCGGGAAACGCCTTCCGAACCGGAAGCCCCAGAAGCTCGCGCTGCCCGAAAAAACGCTTCAAGGCCGCATTGGCATAAGTGATGACATGGTCCGGCCCGTAGAGAAGCGCCACCATTCCGGGTGCATCCTCGAACAGCGAGCGGAACTGCTGTGTCGGCCCAACGCCGTCACGAATGACTTTCTCCGCCTCTCTCGCGCGCTGGACGAGAGCGACGCCGCCGGAAAACAGCGAGCTGGGCGCTGACGCCGCCTCGCGCAACTGCACGAGTTCGGTAATGTCCACTGTATTTTGAAGGATGTAGGCGACCTGACCGCTGTCGTCGGTCAGCGGAGCATGGATGGCCGTCCAATATCGCTTCGTCATCCCCCCGCCCTTCGAAGCGGGCACCGGAATGTCGTACTCGATATAGGCCAGTGTATCGGGCTCGCCCGATGCCAGAACGCGATCGAGCGATTCCCGGAGGCGCCGGCCAGCGTCCCCATCGTTGGGAAAGGCCTCGAACAGGTAGCGGCCGACCAGACTCGAACTGGTCTGCTCGGTCGCCAGTTCGTAGGCGCGATTGACCGCCACGAAGTTCAAGTCCCGGTCGAGCAGCATATGTGGGCTGGGAAGCGCTTGGAAGAATTGTTGAAAGCCGATGCGATCCAATTCCTCTCTCCTTTCCCCCTACGCCTGCTCCCTGGCAAGGCCAATTTGTCAGACGTAAGGGGGAAGTTCGATTTGGAAAGTGGCTTTCCCCCATTCAGCTGCTTAACGCGTCAGACGCTTGTAGGTCGGGCGCTTGGGATTGACCGATTCCGGTCCGAGACGACGGATTTTGTCCTGCTCGTAATCGGCATAGTTCCCTTCGAACCATTCCCAATGGCTGTCGCCTTCATAGGCGAGGATATGCGTGGCCAGACGATCGAGGAACATGCGATCGTGGCTGATCACCACGGCGCAGCCTGCATATTCCTCCAGCGCGTCCTCAAGGGCGGCCAGCGTTTCGGTATCGAGGTCGTTGGTCGGCTCGTCGAGAAGAATGACGTTGCCGCCGGACTTCAGCATCTTGGCAAGGTGCACGCGGTTGCGCTGACCGCCCGAGAGTGTGCCGACCTTCTGCTGCTGGTCTTGGCCCTTGAAGTTAAAGTTGCCGACATAGGCGCGGCTGTTCATGTCGTATTTGCCGAGCTTCATGATGTCGACGCCGCCCGAGATTTCCTCCCAGACGGTCTTCGACCCGTCGAGATGATCGCGGCTCTGGTCGACATAGCCGAGATCCACGGTCTCGCCGATATGGACGGCACCGGAGTCCGGCGTTTCCTTGCCCGTGATCATCTTGAAGAGCGTCGTCTTGCCGGCGCCGTTCGGGCCGATAATGCCGACGATGCCGCCGGCCGGCAGACGGAACGAGAGGTTCTCGATCAGAAGCCGGTCGCCGTAGCTCTTGGATAGATTCTCCACCTCGATGACGCGGTTGCCCAGGCGCTCCGAGGTAGGGATGACGATCTTGCCATCGGCCGGCCTGCGGTTTTCGGCCGCCTCGACCAGTTCGTGATAGGCCTTGATACGAGCCTTCGACTTGGTCTGGCGGGCCTTGGCGCCCTGCTGAATCCACTCGCGCTCGCGGGCGATGGCGCGTCCGCGCGCGTCGTCCTCGCGGCCTTCCTGCACCATGCGCTTGGACTTCTTCTCGAGATAGGCCGAGTAGTTGCCTTCGTAAGGAATACCCCGACCGCGATCGAGTTCGAGAATCCAGCCCGTCACATTGTCGAGGAAGTAGCGATCGTGCGTGATCATCAGCACCGCGCCTTCATATTCGCGCAGGTGCTTTTCGAGCCAGGAGATCGTCTCGGCGTCAAGATGGTTGGTGGGCTCGTCGAGCAACAGAATATCGGGCTTCGACAGGAGCAGCTTGCACAGCGCCACGCGGCGCTTTTCACCGCCCGACAAAGGCGCGACGGAAGCATCGCCCGGCGGGCAGCGCAGAGCGTCCATCGCCATCTCGACCTGACTTTCCAGGTCCCAGAGGTTCTGCGCGTCGATCACGTCCTGAAGCTTGGCACCCTCCTCCGCGGTCTCGTCGGAGTAGTTCATCATCAGTTCGTTGTAGCGATCAAGGATCGCCTTCTTGTCGGCGACGCCTTCCATGACGTTCTCGAAGACGGTCTTCGACTCGTCGAGCTTGGGCTCCTGCGAGAGATAGCCCACCGTCGCGCCGTCGGCGGCCCAGGCCTCACCCGTATAGTCCTTATCGACGCCGGCCATGATCTTCAGCAGCGTCGATTTACCGGCGCCGTTCGGGCCCAGGATACCGATCTTGGCGTTCGGGTAGAAGGAGAGATGGATGTTCTCCAGAACCTTCTTGGTGCCGTAGGCCTTCGTGAGATCGGCCATATGGTAGATGAATTGGCGTGCCATCGAGCGCGCGTCCCCGTAGAAATGACTTGGGCAAGAGTTGGCGCACAGGTAAGCCATGGCGTCCCGATGAGCAACAAAGGCGGCAAGGAAAATGCGTCCGGCCGGGTTGCGCCCCACTCCCCGCTTGACGCACCGCATCGAAGAGCGGATGCAGCGCGGGACCGATTTCTCGAAAGCGGAGCCGACATGATCCGGCACATCGTCTTCTTCAGCGCAAAGGACAAGGCCGACCTGCCCCGCATCAAAGCCGGGCTCGAAACCCTCGGTGCCATCCGGCATCACGAGCATTTCGAGGTCGTCGAGAACGCCCGCGTCGACCCGATGGGCAATGATGTCGATCTGGTCGTCTATGCCGAGTTCAAGGATCGAGAAGCGCTCGCGGCCTACAAGGCCGACCCGATCTACGACGCCTCCACGCGGAGCGTCCGTCCCCTACGCGAGATCCGTTATTCGGCCGATTACGAAGTGCCCGACCGGGCCTGACGCTCAGCCGAAACCGGGCGCGTCCACGCGTCCCGCGCGGCAACCGGGCGCGGTGGCATCGCCGGCCCGGATGAGTTCGCCCAGACTCGCGCCCTGCCCCGGTGCGCCGCGCAGCGAAATCCGCAACTCTCCGACCAGCCGGCGCCCCGCCGCGTCGCTTTCGCAGTCCAAGAGGACGCGAGCCCCCGCCCCCGCACCGAACGCCTTGTCGAAGGCCGCCCGAATCTCGGCCGCGCTCAATTCGCGTCCGATCGCGTTGGCGAAGAGATCGCGAACGGGCGAGGCATTGAGTTCATCGATCAGTCGAATGGACTGCACGAAATACGCCTCCGCACCGCCATCGTAACAAGTGCCGTGGGTCCAATACTCGTGCCGGTCGAGCTGAGAAACCGTGCCGGGCATGACACGCGCCAGCCCCTCCCGGGTCGCCGCGCTGATTTCGACCGGTGGCAGGTCGCGCCAGCGCCCGGATTCGTCGGCGGCCCGAACGGCAGCGGACACGCCGCAATATTCGCGTCCGCGCGGCTGCGGCCATAGTCCATGAAGCGATAAACCATGACCGGCTACCCCGCCCGAGCGACAGTCGGTGCGCTTCGGCCGCGTTTCACAGAAGGCGGGATGCCAGCTTGCGGCCAGAACGAAGGAATCCGTGTGGCCTCCAGCCGGTGGCGGCGAAGCGTCGCGATCAGCCGACGAGTTCCCATCCGTCACGCGCCCGCATCCGTAAGGCACCCAGCGCCGCTCAGGGTCCGCCCCCGGTACGCGGATCAGGTAATGACTGCCCGGCATCGCGTTTCGCCCGATGAGGTCATAGTGCCGTCCGGGCTCGGTCACGATGCGACCGGGATTGTTGTCCGAGCGGATGGAGGGTGTCGCGAAGCAGCTCGCCTCCGCCACGAATTCCCCACTCATCGGGACCTGCGCCTTGGCGGACGCGACCGAGAACAGGAGGCCGGCTCCCATCAGCAGGAAGCCCAAGCGTCGAACCATGATCCATCCCCGAATTTGAGACCAGCGGATTGCGTTTTTCCGCGCTTACGCCAAGTCTGCGTCAGTTTTCCGTCTGCATATCGGCTTTTGTCCCGTGCTCGCCAGTTCTACCCTTCTCGACAGTCCGACCGGCGCGGCCCTGCGTCTTCATCGTTTCCTTCCCGAGGGTGAGGCGCGAGCCGTGCTTCTCATCCTGCATGGGCTCGCCGAGCACTCGGGACGCTACGCCAGGCTCGGGCGCGAACTGGCGGAACTCGGTATCGCCGTCTATGCCCATGACCATCGCGGACACGGATCAACCACCGCTCTCGACGCGCCGCTCCGCCGCTTCGGAGGGCGCAATGGCGCGGCGAAGGTCCTGCGCGACGTGCAGGCCGTGCGCCATCAGGCTGAAGCCGACTGTCCGGGAAAGCCGGTCGTGGTGCTCGGTCATTCGATGGGCGCCTATATCGCGCTCAATCATGCGCGCACCTTCGGCGAAGGGCTGGCGGGGCTGGCGCTCTGGAACGCCAGCTTCGAGCGCGGCTGGTCGGAGCGGCTCGGCACCGTGGCGTTCAAGGCGGAAAAGGCGCTGAAAGGTTCGGATGTGGCGAGCGCGCTCTTTGCCCGCGCTACGTTCGACGTTTGGAGCCGTTCGGTTCAGCCGAGACGCACGCCCTTCGACTGGCTGACCCATGACGAAAGCGAAGTGGACCGCTACATCGCGGACCCGCTTTGCGGATGGACGCCCACCATTTCCATGGTGGAAGACATTCTGAACTGGCAAAGCGCCGGGGCCAGCGTGACTCCGCTCGGCGACCTGCCTCATCGCCTGCCGATCCATTGTCTGGGCGGCAGCGAAGACCCGGCCACCGCGAAAGGCGCTGCGGTCCGATCGCTCGCCGCTCGCCTGGAGCAAGCCGGCAGTCTCGATGTGCATTGCCATGTCGTGCAGGGCGCACGGCACGAGGTGCTTCTGGAGATCGAGCCGATGCGCAGCGAAGCGGTCGAGCAGCTGCACGCCTTTATCGATCGCTGCCTTTTGCCGAGCGGGCAGCGACGTCAGAAAATCGCATGACCGCATGCCCTTCTTTTCGGCACGTCACGTCAGTCGGAGCAATAAAGAAGATCGCCGCCCAGATGGCAGCGGCCGATGCGAAGTTCCAGCGCCTTGTTCTGGTAGGAGTAGATCACGCGGTCCAGCGTCAGGATCGCTGACTCACCGCTCAGACCGAACGCGGCTCTATCCTCGTCCTCCGCCGTCGCGCTGGCAACCTTTTCCACCTTGTAGGTCGCGATGTCGTGCCCCATCCAGCGGCTTTTCGACAGCTGCACCATTTCGGCCGGGCTCATCGTTGCCGTGGCAACGGCGACGCGGAGATAAACCATTTCGATCAGAAACAAGCGCCCGGCATAGGTTCGACGACGCTCGAAGGTCAGGACCGGCACACGCTCCGATAGACCCAGGCGATCCGCGATCGGCGCCGGCGGAACGGCCAGGTCATGGCCCGACATGGTGACGTCGCCCGAGACGCGATTGCCCGAGCGATCGAGAATGTTGGAAAAGCGGCTGCGCGTCTTCTCCGCCTCGTAATCCACCACGACCGTGCCGCGCCCTTGATGGCGCTCCAGCAGTTTGTTTTCGGTCAGGATGTCGAAGGCTTTGCGCACCGTCCCCAAGCTGATGCCGAGCGATCGCGCGATCTCCGCTTCGTTCTCGATGAGTTGGCCAGGCGCCCACGTGCGGGACACGATGCGCGCGACGAACTCGTCCGCCACCTGCTGATAGAGCGGCCGGGTGTTGAACGATTTCGCGACCGACATCTACGTCCCCTGATAGATAACCTATGCAGGAAACATGCTTTAGGTTGCATGAAAGATCAACTAAAAAGTGCAAACCGCTGGCTAATTAGTTGCATTCAGGTTGCATCGACATGTCATCTGCGCGTGATGGCCAACCATTCCCGGACACGAGCTTCCGGTTCGGCGTGCAGGGTGATGTCTGTCACCACGGCCGCGCTGTCCGCGCCATTCTGGAACACCGCTTCGGCACGCTCGGGCCGGAGACCACCGATAGCCACCAAGGGAAGACCGCCGACGCGCTTGCGCCAGATCAGCAATCGTTCCGGCGTCTGCGGAGCCCAGGGCATCTGTTTGAGAATGGTCGGCCAGACCGGACCCAGCGCCACATAGTCCGGCCGGGCCGACAGGGCGGTTTCGAGTTCGGCCTCGTCATGCGTCGACAGACCGAGCTTGAGTCCGGCCGCACGGATCGCTGTCAGATCGGCCTCCACCAAATCTTCTTGGCCCAGATGCACGAAATCCGCGCCTTCCTCGGCCGCCAGCCTCCAGTGATCGTTCACGACGAGCTGGCATCCATGGGCCTTGCAGACCGCCAGCGAGCGGCGAATCTCCTCGCGCAGGCGGGCGTCGGGCATATCCTTGGCGCGAAGTTGCACGAGCTTGACCCCGAGCGGCACGATCCGCTCGATCCAGGCGGCATCCGGCATCACGGGGTAGAAAGCATCGAGCACGAGGCGAGAGGCGCTCATAGAACCGCCTTTCCGAAAACGGGTGTCGAGGGCGCCGCCATATCACGCGGCTCCATCGCGCCCGCTTCGAAGCTGAGCCGCCCGGCTTCCACCGCCAGACGAAAGGCGCGTGCCATCGCGACCGGATCGCCCGATGTAGCAACGGCGGTGTTGAGAAGAACCCCATCATAGCCGAGTTCCAGAGCCTCGGCCGCGTGGCTCGGCCGGCCGAGCCCTGCATCGACGATCAGCGTCACGTCGGGGAACTGCGCGCGCAGCGAGCGCAGCCCATAGCGATTGTTGAGCCCGAGACCCGAGCCGATCGGCGAGGCCCAGGGCATCAGCACCTCGCAGCCCGCCTCGACCAGCCGTTCGGCTACAACCAGATCTTCGGTCGTGTAGGGCAGGACGCGGAAGCCTTCGCCCGACAGGATGTGCGCGGCTTCCACCAGACCGAAGACATCGGGCTGCAGCGTGTCGGCATGGCCGATCACCTCAAGCTTGACGAGGTCGGTGCCCAGAAGCTCGCGGCCCATCCGCGCCGTTGTCACCGCTTCCTTGACCGTGTGGCAGCCGGCCGTGTTCGGTAGAAATGCCACGCCGAGCGCGCGCAGATCGTCCCAGAAGCCGGGCCCACGCGGCGCGCTGAGATTCTGCTCGCGGCGAAGCGACACGGTGACCAGCGCCGGCTCCGCCGCGCGGATAGCCGCCTGCATGATCGCCGGCGAGGGATAAAGCGCCGTGCCCAACATCATGCGGGAGGAAAAGGTCCGATCGTAGATGCGCATCGCGTCACCCTCCCTGCATCGGGCTGAGAAGCTCAACCTTATCGCCCGCAGCAAGCGGGGTGTCCGCCCGCTCGCCGCGCGGCACGAATTCGCCGTTGAGCGCGGTCGCCACCGCTTCGGGCTCGACGCCGAGTTCCCGAAGCAGCGCATCGAGCGAGCCCGCCTCGACCTCGCACGGGTTACCGTTCAAATGCAGGATCATGCGGCCTCCATGAGGGATAGTGCGGCGCGGGCCGCCTGCCCGGAAAGCTCGGGCGCCAGGAGAAACCCATGGCGATAGAGCCCGGTGAAGCAGACATGGCGTCCGCTCTGCGTCACGCGCGGCAGATTGTCGGAAAAAGCCGGGCGGCAGGCAGCGCCCGTTTCCAGGATTTCGGCTTCGGCAAACCCCGGATGCAAGGAGAAGGCCGCTGTCAAAAGCTCCACCGCCGAGCGGAGGGTGATCGGCCCGCCGCGCTCGCTTTCGATCATGGTCGCGCCGATCATGAAGACCCCGTCCTCGCGCGGCACGATATAGATCGGCCAGCGCGGATGCAGAAGGCGAACCGGCCGGGCCAGACTGACGTCGCGGCTGCGCACCAGGACCATCTCCCCGCGCACGCCGCGAAGACCCGGCGCGTGAGCCTTGAGACCGCGGCAGTCGACGACGGTCTCGCTCGACAACGCGGCAGGTTCGGCCTGCGAGCCCCACAGCAACGTACCGCCGAGATCCTGAATTCGCCGAACGAGAGAGGCCATGGCTTGGCGCGGATCGAGATGCGCTTCTTCTTCGAAGAACAATCCCTGGCGAAACCGCCCGGCGAGATCGGGCTCGATCTCGGCGATGCCGTCCGCATCCAGCAGGCGATGAGCCTTGGTGCGGGCGGCGAACTGGCGAAGATCGGCCGCATCGCGCGGCGCGGCCAGAACAAGCGTTCCCCGCCGCTCGACCGGCACCCGGTCCGCCCAGAAGTCGATGCCGCGCAGACCCGGCTCGATGATGGCGGGGTCCGCCGTCGCCGCCTCGCAATAGGGCGCGAGCATTCCCCCCGCGAGCCACGAGGCCGCGCGCTGGCCGAGTTCCGTTGCGGCCTCGTGCACGACGACGGACCGCCCCTCTTCGGCCAGCCGAACGGCCGTCGTCAGCCCGGCGACTCCGGCCCCCAGGACATGGATCACCATGCGCGCGAACGAGCGTCCAAAACGAAAGAGCGTTGCGTCGAGGTCATCATCGTCTCCGCCAAAGCGCGAGCCGCTCGCAGGACGGGAGCGGAACGCTCGCTCCAACAGGTGCACGCGCGGCGTCGGCCTCTTGGCCGAGCGGTGCATCCCTGTCAGAGGCGCAAACGCTCCATCCCTACGCCAGTGCGAACTGGATCAGGTTCGTGGGGTCGCCGGATCGTGCTCCGGCCTCTCAGTTCCGCTGCTGGAACTCCCCCTGGATGCTTCTCAGGGTAAGCGTTCGGCTGGCTCTGTCAACTCATCGCCATCGGACGGTTCCGAAAGCTGCCCGTGGTCATCGGCAAAGATCGGCCCTTTTGCGCCCGGCGCATCCGGCCCGAAGGAGAGGACATGATCGGCGATCGCCTGCGCCGTCACCTCGTCGCCATTGATCACCGTATCGGCCCCCGCGTCGATCAGGCGTTCGCGCTGTTCGCCGGAATGAACGCGGGCGGTGATGCGAATGTCGGGATTGGCGGCGCGGGCTGCCGCGATCATGGCGACGGCCTCGAAACTGTTGGGAAAGGCGAGCACCAGGTCCCGCGCGCCGGCAATATGCGCGGCGTCCAGAACTTCGGGCTTCACGGCGTTCCCCACCACCGTCTCGAACCCGGCCGCGCGCACCCGCGCGACGCGTTTGTCGGCGTCCTCAATTACAAGAAAGGCGCGGCCGGCATCGGCCAGCCGCCGCGCGATCTTGGAGCCGACGCGCCCATAGCCGACGAGCACGAGATGATCGCTCAGCTCCGTGCGGCGCAGCGCGCCGTCCTCGATGGCGACACTGCCGCTCGGAATATGCGTCTGCCTCTCGCTCGTCTCACTCGAGGTCGTATCGTTCCCCTCGTCACCGCCGCCTTCCAGAGCCGAGCGGCCCTCCGCCTGCCGCCAGCGATCGACCCAGGCAAAAAGAAACGGATTGAGGACGATCGACAGGATCGCGCCGCCGAGAATCAGGTTCTTCGCCTCGGGCGGCAGAATTTTCAGGTTCAGGCCCAGCGTGGCGAGGATGAAGGAGAACTCGCCGATCTGCGCCAGCGAGACGGAAATGGTGAGCGCCGTCGAGGTCGGATGACCGAACAGGCGCACCAGAGCGAAGGCGACGAGCGACTTGCCGACGACGATGATCAGCAGCGTCGCCAGAACCGGCAGCGGATCGGAGATCAGCGAGGCCGGGTCGAACAACATGCCGACCGAGACGAAGAACAGGACGGCGAAGGCGTCCCGCAGGGGAAGCGAATCTTCGGCCGCGCGATGGCTGAGCTCCGATTCGCTCATGATCATGCCGGCGAAGAAGGCGCCGAGCGCCAACGAAACGCCGAAGAGCGAGGCCGCGCCGAAGGCGACGCCGAGCGCGATGGCGAGCACGGCTAGGCGAAACAGCTCGCGCGAGCCGGAGGCAGCGGTGAGTTGCAGGAGCCAAGGGATGACCCGCCGGCCGACCACCAGCATCAAGACCACAAAGATGCAGAGTTTGAACACCGTCACGAGAATGATGCCGGGAACGCCGAAGCCCAGATCGGAACTCGCGCCATGCACGGCGGACGGGTCACCCCCCAGCGGCCCCGCGAAGGCCGGCAGGAGAACCAGCGCCAGAACCATGGCGAGGTCTTCCACGATCAGCCAGCCGACGGCGATGCGCCCGCGCGCCGTTTCGATCAACCGTCGCTCCTGCATGGCCCGCAAGAGAACGACCGTGGAGGCGACCGACAAGGCGAGGCCGAAGACGAGGCCCGCGCCCAGCCCCCAGCCCAGAAGCCAGGACAGCGCCATGCCGAAGAGCGTCGCCGCCGCGATCTGCGCGATGGCGCCCGGCAGCGCGATGGCCCGCACGGACAGGAGATCGCCCAGCGAGAAATGCAGACCGACACCGAACATGAGAAGAATGACGCCCAGCTCAGACAACTCGCCCGCCAGGCCTTGATCCGCCACGAAGCCGGGCGTGAACGGCCCGGCCGCGACGCCGGCCAGGAGATAACCCACGATCGGGGACGCACCGAGCCGATGCGCCAGCGTACCTAGAAGAAAGGCCAGGCCCAGACCCGCGACGATGGTTTCGATCAGCGGCATGTCGTGCAGCATGGTCGACGGCTCCCGGCGTTTGAAACGAGTCCAGTGTCGAGGCGACCCTCCGGTGTTAGGCGATGGGGCCGGCCGATGCAGCAGAAAAGACGCTTCGAATGCAGGGTTTTTCGGGTGCCGCCGCTCGACTTGGCGGAGCCTTGTCTCGAGCCCGATGTCGCAGACAGGACACATGTCGGATTCGTACAAAGCCGACGCCGCATCCGTCATCGCGGCGGCGGTTTCGCGGGTGCGAGTGTGATGTCCGACACCGCAGATCGGATCGATCCATGCAGAAGTTTTCCGGCTTTTCCATCATCGCCAAGGCGCTCGGCTCCAACAAGGGCTGGCAGGCGCAATGGCGCGACGCATCGCCCAAGAGCCGCTACGACGTGGTGATCGTGGGCGGTGGCGGCCATGGCTTGGCGACGGCCTATTACCTTGCCAAGGAGCACGGCATCCGCAATGTGGCGATCCTGGAAAAGGGCTGGATTGGCGGCGGCAATACGGGCCGAAACACGACGATCATCCGCTCGAACTACCTGTTCGAAGAGTCGGCGGCCCTCTACGACCATGCCGTGAAGCTTTGGGAAGGCCTGTCGCAGGATCTGAACTACAACGTCATGTTCAGCCCGCGCGGCGTGCTCATGCTCGCCCATAACATTCACGACATTCAGGTCTTCAAACGCCACGTCCATGCCAACCGTCTGGCGGGTGTAGACAACGAATGGCTGAGCGCGCAGGAGTGCAAGGACTACTGCCCGCCGCTCAATATCGACGCCTCGACCATGCGTTATCCCGTGCTCGGCGGCGCGCTCCAGCGGCGCGGCGGCACGGCGCGGCACGATGCCGTCGCCTGGGGCTATGCCCGCGCGGCCTCGGCGCTGGGTGTCGACATCATCCAGAACTGCGAGGTGACGGCCATCCGGCGCGGAGCCAATGGCGCGGTGACGGGCGTCGAAACGACGCGCGGCGCGATCGAGGCCGGCAAGATCGGCGTCGTGGCCGCTGGCAATACCTCGGTTGTCATGGACATGGCCGGTCTGCGGATGCCGCTCGAAAGCTACCCGCTGCAGGCTCTTGTCTCGGAGCCGTTGAAGCCCGTCGTGCCCTGCGTCGTCATGTCCAACACGATCCACGCCTATATCTCTCAGTCCGACAAGGGCGAGCTGGTGATCGGCGCGGGAACGGACGCCTACACGTCCTATACGCAGCGCGGCGGGCTCCATATCGCCAATCACACGCTGGATGCGATCTGCGATCTCTTTCCCGATTTCCGCCGGGTGCGGATGCTGCGCTCCTGGGGCGGCATCGTGGATGTCACGCCCGACCGCTCGCCGATCCTCGCTAAGACAACGGTCCCAGGTCTCTACGTCAATTGCGGCTGGGGCACGGGCGGCTTCAAGGCGACGCCGGGCTCCGGCAATCTCTTCGCCCACACGATCGCCCGCGACGAGCCGCATCCGATCAACGCGCCTTTCACGATCGAGCGCTTCCGCGATGGCGTCCTGATCGACGAGGCGGCGGCCGCCGCCGTCGCGCACTGACCCGCCCTTTCCTCCCCCGCGAGGCCGACCGATGCTTCTGATCACCTGCCCCTATTGCGGCCCCCGCCCCGAACTCGAATTCCGCTATGCCGGCGAAGCGCATGTGATGCGCGCGGAAACGCCGTCGGACGTGGGTGCGGACGATTGGGGCGCCTTCCTCTACACACGCTCCAACCCGCGCGGGCTTCATGCCGAGCGCTGGCGCCATATCCATGGCTGCGCGCGCTTCTTCAACGCCGTGCGCGATACGAGAACCGACTTCTTCGTGACGACCTACAAGATCGGCGAGCCCCGACCGGACGGCGTCGAAGAGCATCGCCCGGCGCTCAGCGGAGACAATGTCGGCACATGGTCCGGGGAGGTTGCTCGATGAACCGTTTTCGCACCTCTTCCGGCGGCCGGATCGACCGCACGGCCTCGCTCGGCTTCACCTTTGACGGGCAGAGCTATCGCGGCTATCAGGGCGATACGCTGGCTTCGGCGCTGCTTGCCAACGGCGTCCATCTCGTCGGCCGGTCGTTCAAATATCATCGCCCGCGCGGCATCGTCACGGCGGGCTCGGAAGAGCCGAACGCGCTGGTCGATATCCGCCGCGACGCGGCGCGGGTCGCGCCGAACCTGCGCGCGACACAAGTGGAGCTTTATTCCGGCCTGAACGCGCTGAGCCAGAACCGCTGGCCGTCGCTGAATTTCGATGTCGGCGCGGCGAACGACATCCTCGGCAAGTTCTTCTCGGCCGGCTTCTACTACAAGACCTTCATGTGGCCACGCTCGGCCTGGGAGAAGCTCTACGAGCCGATCATCCGCCGCGCAGCCGGCCTCGGCCATTCCCCGACCCTGCCCGACCCCGACCGCTACGCGCAAATCTTCGCCCATTGCGAAGTGTTGGTGGTCGGCTCCGGCCCGGCTGGCCTCGCTGCCGCGCTTGCCGCGTCGCAAGACCCGTCGCAGCGCGTGATCCTGTGCGACGAGCAGAGCGAAATGGGCGGCTCGCTTCTGCACGAGAGCGAGGCGGTGGTGGACGGGCACACCGCGCCGATCCAGGCCATGCACATGCTGCATGAGCTGCGCTCGCGCCCGAATGTGACGCTTCTGCCGCGCACCACGGCCTTCGGCTTCTACCCGCACAATCTGCTGGGCCTCGCCGAGCGGGTGACCGAACATCTGGCGAACCCGCCCGGCCATCTGCCGCGCGAGCGCATGTGGCAGGTGCGCGCCGGCCGCGTCGTCTTCGCCACGGGCTCCATCGAGCGCCCGCTCGTCTTCCCCGGCAACGACCGGCCGGGCGTCATGATGGCCGAGGCCGCGCGTCAATATGCGGTGCGCTACGGCGTCCTGCCCGGCCACCGCGCCGTCATCGTCACGGCCGGCGACAGCGCCTATCGCGCGGCGCTCGACCTCAAGGCACGCGGCGTCACCATCGCCGCCATCGCCGATCTGCGCGCCGCGCCCGATGGGCCTTATGTGCAGAAGGCGCGAGAAGCCGGCATCGCCATCCATCCTGGCACCGCCGTTTCGGCGACCTCGGGCCGTCTTCGCATCCGCTCCGCGACCTTGGTTCGCGAGGGTCAGCAGACGGGCGAAACGCTGGAATGCGATTGCCTTCTGATGTCGGGCGGCTTCACGCCGACCATTTCGCTCTTCTCGCAGTCGCGCGGCAAGATGCGCTGGGACGAGACGATCGAAGCCTATATCCCAGCCGAATCGGTCGAGCAGGAACGCTCGGCCGGCGCCTGCCGGGGCGTGTTCGATCTGGCCGGAGCGCTGGCGGACGGGCACGCGGCGGGCGGCGGTGGCGCCTCGCCCTATAGGGTCGAGGAGATGCCGGTCGGCCACGGCGCGTTCCGGGGCGCGACCTTCCATGCCGGCGATCCGCGCAAGGTGAAAGCCTTCGTGGATTTCCAGAACGACGTGACGGCGAAGGACGTTCGCCTCGCGACGCAGGAAGGCTTCCGCTCCATCGAGCATGTGAAGCGCTACACGACGACGGGCATGGCGACCGACCAGGGACGCCTGTCCAACATCAACGCGCTCGCCATCGTGTCGAAGGAACTGAAGCGGCCGGAAACCGCGATCGGTCTTACCACCTTCCGCCCGCCCTATTCTCCCACGACCTTCGGGAATTTCGCCGGTATTGCGCGCGGGCCGCTTTTCGACCCCGTGCGCACCACGCCGATCCATGGTTGGGCGGTGGAGCATGGCGCGAAATTCGAGGATGTCGGCATCTGGAAGCGCGCGCATTTCTTCCCGCGCGGGGGTGAAGACATTCATGCGGCGGTGGCCCGCGAATGCCGCGCCGTGCGCACGTCGGTCGGTATGTTCGACGCCTCCACGCTCGGCAAGATCGAGGTCGTCGGACCGGATGCCGCCGAATTCGTGGACCGGCTCTACACCAACCCGTTCAAGAAGCTCGCCGTCGGCAGCCTGCGCTATGGCGTCATGCTGCGTGAGGACGGGTTCGTGATGGATGACGGCGTGATCGCCCGCATCGCGGAAGACCGCTTCCACATCACCACGACCACGGGCGGCGCGCCGCGCGTCCTCAACCATATGGAGGACTATCTCCAGACCGAATGGCCGCATCTCGATGTCTGGCTGACCTCGACCACCGAGGAATGGGCCGTCATCGCCGTACAGGGGCCGGATGCGCGGCGGGTAATCGAGCCGCTGGTGGACGGGGTCGATCTTTCCAAAGAGGCCATGCCGCATATGACCTGGCGCGAAGGGCGGATCGCCGGCGTGCCGATGCGGCTCTGGCGCGTGTCCTTCACCGGCGAACTCGGCTTCGAAATCAACGTGCCGGCCAGCGAAGGGCGCAAGGTCTGGGAAGCCGTTCATCAGGCGGGCCAGAGATTCGGCATCACGCCCTACGGCACTGAAACGATGCACGTTCTGCGCGCCGAAAAGGGCTACATCATCGTCGGCCAGGAAACGGACGGCACGGCTGTTCCTGATGATGTCGGCCTCACCTGGGCGGTTGCGAAGAAGAAGCATGATTTCGTCGGCATGCGCTCTCTGGCGCGTCCCGCCCTCTCGGCTTCCGGTCGCAAGCAGATGGTGGGCCTTCTGACGCTGGAGCCGCAGACGGTTCTGGAAGAAGGCGCGCAGGTCGTGGATCACATGAATGATCCCGCAGCGCCCGCCTCCATCCCCGCGCTCGGCCATGTCACCTCGTCCTATCGCTCCGAAACGCTCGGCCGCTCCATCGCGCTGGCTCTCGTGCGCAACGGTCGCGCCCGGATCGGCGAGACGGTGGACATTCCGATGCCCGGCGGGCGTATCGCCGCGACCATTGTCGATCCCGTGTTCCACGACAAAGCGAATGAGCGCCTCAATGCTTGACGCCGCGATTTCCCCCGGCCCCGCGCCGATCGCCCTACCTTTTGGCGGCCCCGGTTCGCCCGTCCGAATCGAGAGCCTCGGCCCGCGCGCCCGCTTCGCGCTGCGCCTGCGCCTGCGCCAGGACCATGGTTTCGCCCGCGTAGAGGAAAGCTTCGGCCTCGCCCTGCCGCGGGAGGCCTGCCGCTTCAACGAGGGAGCGGATCGGCGCGTCCTGTGGCTCGGGCCGGACGAATGGCTGCTCGTCGCCCCCTATAATCAAGCCGGCACCCTCTTTGCTGGAATCGAAGCCGCGCTGGAGGGCATCCCTCATTCGCTGGTCGAGGTCAGCCATCGCTCGCTCGGCTTCGCGCTGACGGGCCCGAAAGCCGCCAGCGTCCTCGCGTGCGGCTGCCCTCTCGATCTCGACCTGCGCGCTTTCCCGGTCGGAATGGCGACCCGCACGGTTCTGGCCAAGACGGAGATCATTCTGCAGCGAATCGGTGCGGAGGAGTTCCAGATCGATGTCTGGCGATCCTTCGCCAATTACACGCTTGGCTATCTTATCGAAGCAGCTCGCTCCTACGACTGACAGGCGAAATACCATACCTCCTTCAGCGGCGCTGGCCTTCGGGTTGGCGCCGCATGCGTTTCGAGGCTCCCGCAACTGCTAAACCCTTCGCATTGCACAAAGAATTAGCGGTGTGACTATGTTCGGGCATGTCGCGTTTTTGACAGTTTGTGTCGCAAAAATGGAAGTTATGACCTCGGAATGGTTCCAGACTAGAGCTGTCGCCACCCTCTTACGGGGAACCGTCAATGCTCGACCGCACCACCACGCCGCTCCTGTCGCTGATCCGCCGCCGCCGGCCGAACTATTCGCTGGAAGCGCCGTTCTATACCAGCCCCGAGATTTTCGCGGCCGATCTGGAAGCGATTTTCGAGCAGACCTGGATCTTCGTCGGTGTCGAGCCCGATGTGCAGGAGCCGGGCGATGCGATGACGGTGGATATCGGCGCGAACGCGATCCTGATCGTGCGTGACGACGACAATGAAATCCGAGCCTTCCACAATGTCTGCCGCCATCGCGGCGCGCGCCTCGTGCATGACGAGAAGACGACGGTCGGCAATCTCGTCTGCCGCTACCATTCCTGGACCTACGATCTGTCCGGCGCGCTGATCCACGCCGAGCATATGGGCGAGGGTTTCGACCGCAAATGCCACGGGCTGAAGCCGGTTCATGTCCGCTCGCTCGAAGGCCTGATCTTCATCTGCCTCGCGGAGGAGCCGCCGGCCGATTTCGACGAGATGGCGGAGGCGATGGGCCCCTATATCGCGCCGCACAACATCCGCGAGGCCAAGATTGCCTATCAGCACGATCTGATCGAGCCGGGCAATTGGAAGCTGACGATGGAGAACAACCGCGAGTGCTACCATTGCGGGGCCAACCATCCCGAACTGACCGTGCCGCTGTTTGCCTATGGCTTCGGTTTTGCGCCGGAAGAGCTCGATGAAGCCGAACGCGAGCAGGCCGCGCGCTACGGCTGCCTCGTGACTGACAGCCATCGGGAATGGGAAAACGAAGGCATTCCCAGCCGGATGCTGGAGCATCTCGATGACATGGTGACGGGCTATCGCACAGAGCGCCTGCCGCTCGACGGCGACGGCGAGTCCCACACGATGGACACCAAGGCCGCCTGCCGCATTCCGATGGGACGCTTCCCCAGCGCGAAGATGGGCGGACTGCATTTCTGGACGCAGCCCAATTCCTGGCATCACTTCATGGGCGATCATGCCGTCACCTTCTCGGTGATCCCACTGGATGCCGAGCGCTCGCTCCTGCGCACCAAATGGCTGGTCCATAAGGACGCGGTGGAAGGCGTCGATTACGACCTCGAGAATCTCATCAGCGTCTGGATGTCGACCAACGCGCAGGATTCCGAGCTGGTCGGCTTCTGCCAGTCCGGCGCGCGCACCGCGGCCTACGAGCCAGGCCCCTACTCGCCCCACACCGAGATGCTCGTGGAGAAATTCTGCAACTGGTATATCGGCCGAATGCGCGCGCATTTCGACACGACCTCTCCGTCGCTCTGAGAGGCCGCTATGGATCAGGCTTCCGCTTCCGCGCCCACCGGCTTCCATCTCTGGGACCCCGAGGAAGACGACATCCTCGTCTGCCGCGCGGTGCGCGAGGAAACTCACGATGTGAAGACCTTCGTCTTCGCACCGCGCACCCGCCGCCGCTTCGTCTTCGACCCCGGCCAGTTTCTCACCTTCGAGTTCGAGATTTCGGGTGAGACGATCTACCGCTGCTACACGATCTCGGCCTCCCCGACCCGACCCGACACCTGCTCCATCACCGTAAAGCGCGTGCCGAACGGTCCGGTGTCGAACTGGCTGCATGATCATTTCAAGCCCGGCATGACGCTGAAGGCGACCGGGCCGATGGGTGAGTTTTCCTGGGCGCGCCATGTGTCGGCGTCCGGCAAATATTTCCTGATCTCGGGCGGCAGCGGCGTCACGCCGATGATGTCCATGACCCGCGCGGCCTATGATCTGGCCGAAATCCGCGACACGGTCTTTCTCCACGCCGCCCGCACGCCGGCCGACATCGTGTTCGATGACGAGCTGGCCATGATGAGCCGGCGCAATCGCTCGATCCGCGTCGCGCATGTCTGCGAAAGCGACGCGCCGGGACGAAGCTGGCCGGGCCTGCGCGGGCGTCTGTCCGCCGGAGTGCTGGAAGCCGTCGCGCCGGATTTCCGCGAGCGGGAAGTCTTCGTCTGCGGCCCCTCGCCCTTCATGAACGCCGTTCGCACTATGCTGCAAGGCGCGGGCTTCGACATGGCGCGCTATCACGAGGAAAGCTTCAATTTCGAGGAGCTTTCGCCCGGCGAGAAAGCCGAGGTCGAGACGGCCGCCGAGGAGATGGCCCCGGCCGCCCGTACTTTCCGGATCGAATTTGCCAAGACCAAGCGTGTGGTGGAATGTCCGGAGGACATGCCGATCCTTGAAGCCGCCAAGCGCGCGGGCCTGCGCCTTCCCTCGTCCTGCACCAAGGGGCTCTGCGGCACCTGCAAGTCGAAGAAAGTGTCGGGTGAGGTTGAGATGACCCATCAGGGCGGCATTCGCCAGCGCGAGATCGACGCGGGGCAGATTCTCATCTGCTGCGCCAAGCCGCGCTCCGACGTCGTCATCGAGCGGTAGGATCATGAGCGCCGGGGCTCTCCCGCTGGCCGATCTCACGCGGTTCGGCTTTCTGACGCTGCCCAATTATTCGCTGATCGCCGTCTCGGCGGCGATCGAAGCGTGCCGGATGGCCAATTACGTGGCCGGTACGGAAATCTATTCCTGGCAGGTTCTGACGCTCGACGGCGCGCCGGCCAGAGCTTCGGGTGGCCTGACGCTCGCCCCGACCGTGGCGCTCGATAAGGCAGCCGCTCTCGACATTCTGTTCGTGTGCGGGGGCATCGACATCCGGCGCGCGATCGACCGGACGACGCGCGAAGCGCTACGTCGCCTCGCGCGCCGCAAGGTCAGCCTCGGATCGCTCTGCACCGGCAGCTTTGCCTTGGCCGAAGCCGGACTTCTCGATGGCTATCGCTGCGCCATTCACTGGGAAAATCTCGGCGCCATCCGGGAAGAATTCCAGGGCGTGGACTTCGTGGACGATCTCTTCGTCATCGACCGAGACCGCTTCACCTGCACGGGCGGGTCGGCGCCGATCGACATGATGGGCGCGTTCATCGAGGCGCGGCTGGGGCGCAACGTGGCCGAACGCATGTCGGAGCAGTTCGTCATGGATCGCTTGCGCGGCGGGGCCGAGCCACAGCATGCGCCGCTTCGCTCCAAGGGCCTGCGCCATCCCGCGCTGGAACAGGCTGGGGCCTTGATGGCCAAGACGATCGGTGCGCCGCTCACCGTCGCGGCGGTCTCCGCTCGCGTCGGGCTTTCGCCTCGCCAGTTGGAACGGCTGTTTCGCCAGCATACCGGCATGGGTCCGGCCGAATTCTCCATGGCGCTCCGGCTTGACCATGCCCGCGAGCTATTGCGCCAATCCGACCTCGCCGTCACTGCCGTCGGCGTCGCGTCCGGCTTTGTCTCCTCGGCGCATTTCTCGGCCGCCTATCGCCGCCGCTTCGGCCATGCGCCGCGCGCCGAGCGGGTCGCGACCCGCGCTCCTGCCCCGATCCGCCCCGTTCCTTCCGTTCCGCTTGCGGAGAGCCTGTCATGATCGCCCACGCCGAAGCGCTGCTGAAACCCCTCACCATTCGCGGCGTGACCTTTCGCAACCGGGTCATGTCCACCAGTCACGCGCCGGGCTATGGCCAGGACGGGAAGCCGCAGGAGCGCTACCAGCTTTACCACGAGGAAAAGGCCAAGGGGGGCATCGGCCTGACCATGTTCGGCGGCTCATCCTCGGTCGCGATCGACAGCCCGGCGACGCCCTGGGCGCAGATTTCGCTGACCGACGACAGCGTCGTCCCGCATTTCCAGTCCTTCGCCGATCGGGTTCATCGCCACGGCGCCAAGCTGATGATTCAGCTGACCCATATGGGCCGTCGCACCAAGGACAATACCGACAATTGGATGCCGACCATCGCGCCTTCGGTGCGGCGCGAACCGGCCTCGCGCTCGGTCCCGAAGGAGATGGAGAAGGAGGACATCCAGCGCGTTGTGCGGGGCTTTGCCGAGGCCGCGCGCCGCGCGCGAGAAGGCCAGCTCGACGGCTGCGAGATTTCGGCCGCCCATGGCCATCTCGTGGATCAGTTCTGGTCGCCCTCCATCAACCAGCGCACCGATGAATATGGCGGCTCGCTCCAGAACCGGATGCGCTTCGGCATCGAGGTGCTGGAGGCCATGCGCGAGGCGGCGGGCGAGGATTTCCTGATCGGCATCCGCATGTCCGGCGACGAGATGGTTGCGGATGGGCTGACGCACGAAGACCTTCTGGCCATCGCGACGGAATATTCCCGCCGGGGCCTCGTGGACTTTCTCAACATCATCGGCGGTCAAGCGCGCGACCACATCGCCCACGCGATCTCGCTCCCCAACATGAGCTTTCCGGTCGCGCCCTTCCTGTTCCTGCCGAGCGCCATCAAGCGCGAGGTGGACGTGCCCGTCTTCCACGCGCAGCGCGTCACCGATCTGGCGACCGCCGCGCGCGCGGTGCATGAGGGACATGTCGATATGGTCGCCATGACGCGCGCCCATATCGCCGACCCGCATCTCGTCAAAAAGCTTCAGGAGGGGCGCGCGGACGATATTCGCCAATGCGTCGGCGCGGGCTATTGCATCGACCGGATCTATGTCGGCGGGGATGCGCTCTGCATCCAGAACGCGGCGACCGGCCGCGAAGCGAAGATGCCGCATGTCATCGCGAGGACGGACGGCCCGCGCAAGACGATCGTCGTGATCGGCGGCGGCCCGGCGGGGCTGGAGGCGGCGCGCGTCTCGGCCGAGCGCGGACACCGCGTCGTCCTGTTCGAGAAGCAGCCGAGCCTCGGCGGGCAGATCAGTATCGCGTCCAAGGGCACGTGGCGCGAGGCTCTGTCGGGCATTCCGCGCTGGCTGCAAGGCCAAGTCACCAAGCTCGGCGTCGATGTCAGGCTCGGCACGGAAGCGAGCGAGGCCGCCGTTCTGGCCGAAAATCCGGATGTGGTGATCGTCGCCACGGGCGGGCTGCCGAACCTCGGCCATGCCAAGGGCGCGCACGACTTCGCGATCTCGACCTGGGATGTCCTGTCCGGCAAGGTCGAGCCGACCGGCTCGATCCTCCTTTATGACGAGCAGGGTCAGCACAACGCCTCATCCACCGCCGAATTCATGGCCAAGCGCGGCTGCCTCGTCGAGATCGCGACGCATGACCGGATGATCGGCGAGGAAATCGGCACCACCAACCAGCCGATCCATATCCGCGAACTCTACAAGCTCGGCGTGATGATGACGCCCAATGTCGAGCTGATCGAGATCTATCCCGAGGGCAATCGTCTGGTCGCCGCACTGCGCAACACCCATACGGACGCCGAGGAAGAGCGCGTGGTGGACCGCGTCGTCGTGGATTACGGCACGCTCCCGGTGGACGGGCTTTATTTCGACCTCAAGGCCAAGTCGGTGAACCGGGGCCAGATCGACCAGGAAGCCCTGGTGGAGGGTCGTCCGCAGCCGAAGGACGGGGACGGCTTTCAGCTGTTCCGGCTGGGGGACGCGGTGGCGGGCCGCAACATCCACGCCGCCATCTACGACGCGCTGCGTCTCTGCAAGGACCTCTAAGCATGCCCGGGCTCGCACGGGCTTCGAGACAGGGAGCGTAGGATGAACTGGGTTCTGCCGCTTCTGGTTCTCGCGATGATCGCTCTTGCTGCGGTCCGCATGGCCCCGCGCATCGCCATCTGGCGCGCGGGCGCGCCCGCCCCTGTCGATTGGGCCAAAGGGCTCGCCGCCGTGCCCCGGCGCTATCTCGTTGACGTTCATCATGTCGTGGCACGCGACCCCTATGCGGCGAGGATGCACGCGGCGGTGGCCGGCGGCCTGATCGGCGCATCCGGTCTGGCGCTGCTTGGTCTCCTTCCCCCGCTCGGCGCATCCCGCCTCTTCTGGGGCGTCGTGACACTCCTGTTTCTGGCAATGCTCGCGGGCACGCTAGCCGTCGGTGCCCGGCGTTATCCTGTAAAGCCCGAGCGGCTGTCGGGCGGCGCGTTTCAAATCCTACCCTTCCTGCTTCTAGCCTATGCGCTCGGCGGGACGATGCTGTCTCTCAGCCTCGCTTTGAACGGGCCCGCTGCCGTCTCGATTTTGGGTGCGGCACTGGCGCTTGGCGGCGGCTTGGGCCTTGCCTGGCAAACCGGTAAAGGGCCCATGCGCCATGCGCTGACGGGCGCGCTGCATTTGGCAGCACACCCACGGCCGGGTCGCTTCGAAGGCCAACGCGAGACGGCGCTTCGTCCGCTGAACCTGGACGCTTCGAAGCTCGGTACGGAAGAGCCCGCTGATTTCGCCTGGAACCGCCTGCTGGCCTTCGACGCCTGCATCCAATGCGGCCGATGCGAGGCGGCCTGCCCGGCCTTTGCCGCCGGCCAACCGCTGAACCCCAAGCGCCTGATCCAGGATTTGGCCGCTGCCAGCACGCCGGGCGGCAATCCCGCCTATGCCGGCAGCGACTATCCGCAGGCCCGCCCGGTGGCGGGCGTCAGCGGCCTGCATCGATCCATCATCGGCGAAGGCGCGATGATCCATCCCGATACGCTCTGGAGCTGCACGACCTGCCGCGCCTGCGTGGAGGAATGCCCGATGATGATCGAGCACGTGGACGCCATCGTCGATCTGCGCCGCTTCGAGACGCTGGAGCGCGGCGCGGTTCCGGCCAAGGCCGAAGCGGTTTTGACCGAACTGCGCGGCGCGGATGAGCCGGGCGGCGCGCCGCTCAGCGCGCGCGGCGACTTCGCCGCCGGTCTGCCCGTTCCGCTGATGCGGGACAAGGGCGAAGCGGACGTGCTTCTCTGGCTCGGGACCAATGCCTTCGATCTGCGCACGGGCCGCACACTTCGGGCTCTGGTTGAACTTTTGCGCGCGGCCGAGGTCGATTTCGCCATTCTTGGAGCGGAAGAGTGCGACTGCGGCGATCTCGCGCGCCGGTTGGGTGACGAGGCCAGCTTCCAACGTCTGGCCCGGTTGAACGTCCAGACCCTGTCGCAATACCGGTTCGACCGCATCCTGACGGCCGATCCGCATTCGCTGCATGTCCTTCGCAACGAATACCCGGCGTTCGGCGGCCGCTACGACGTGGTGCACCATACGGGTTTTCTGGATGAGCTGGCCGAGACCGGGCGCTTGCCTCTGCGCGCGCTCGGCCCCGAACCCGTCACCTATCACGACCCCTGCTATCTCGGCCGCTACAATGGCGAGGTGGACGCGCCACGTCGGCTTCTCGACAGGCTGGGTCTGGAGCGCCGCGAGATGGCGCGCTCTGGCAAGCGCTCCATGTGCTGTGGCGGCGGTGGCGGCGCGCCGGTGACGGACATTCCCGGCGAGCGCCGCATTCCCGATCTGCGCATCGCGCAGGCGCAGGAAACCGGCGCCGAACTAGTGGCCGTGGCCTGCCCGCAATGCACCGCCATGCTGGAAGGCGTGGTCGGCGCGCGCCCGGATGTCTTCGACATTGCCGAACTCGTTTTGCGGGCGCTCGATACGGACGCGGGGACGCCGAATGCGGCGGCCCGTGCCAAGGAGTTCGCCTGATGCGTCTTCGCCGCGACCCACGCCTTGAGCGCTCCGCTCACCTCCTGCCGTCCTCTGGCGCAAGGCCTCGCTACGATCTCACGCAACGCAGCGGCCGGCCCCGACGCGATCCGAGGCAGGAGGCGGCGTCCCAGACCGTGCGCCTTGCTCCGCGCCTGCGTATCGACCGCACGCAGCATGTCTCCCTCTTGGCGAGCGCTGCTCAAGCCGCGCCCATCCCTGAAAGCAAGCCTGCTGTGGTTCGGGTCGAGGATGCGGCCCTGCGCGTGCTCGTCATCGCCGATCCCGGAAAAGGTCCGCTGACGCCGATGGATCGCCAATTGCTGGCGGCGGCACGCATCGCGGCGGGAGCCGCTGGCGGCGTCGTACTCGCCATAGACCGCGAGGTGGAGGATGGGGGTTCGGCCGGGGCCGACCGCGTTGTCCTCCTCCCGGACTCGGCGCATCCGGCCGATCGTTTCGAGACCGCGCTGGCGCTGCGAACCGCCATCCCGCTGGCCCATATGATGCTGCCAGAAACGCCGGGCGGCGGCGATCTGGCCCGGCGCCTGGCCGCGCGGTTTGGATGGGCGCTGTTCTCCAGCGTGGAGCAGATCGGCGCGCGGGGTCTCGTGCGCGCGGTGCGCGGGCGCAAGGTCGATCAGGAACAGGCGGAATGCCCCGAAATTCTCACGCTCGCGCCCGACATGGTGCCGCTGCGCTCGGACGCGCCGCGCGAGGGGCGCATTGTTTCACTCGATCTTCCTCAAGCGAAGCGCGCCGTCGAACGCGTTCGGCCGGCGCGCGGCTCGCTGCCTCTGGCAGATTCCGATTTCGTGGTTTCCGCCGGCAATGGCATTCGGGACTTCGAACTGTTTCGCGATGTTGCGGCAGCGCTGGGCGGCACGCCGGGCGCTAGCCGCGTCGTTTGCGATAGCGGCGACATGCCCCGCGCGGCGCAGGTCGGCGCTTCGGGAACGGTGCTGGCGGCCGATTGCTACCTCGCGCTGGGGATCGCCGGCGCGCCCCAACACCTTCAAGGCATTGCCGGGTGCCGGCATGTGATCGCGGTCAACACCGACCTTCACGCCGCCATGGTGGAACGGGCGGAGCTTGCCATCGTCGCCGATGCGCAGCCCGTGATGGAGGCGCTGTTGCGCCTGGCTCAGGAGAAGCAGCCTTGAAAATCGCGATCCTCCTTTCGGCCAGCCTCCATCCCGTGTCTCAGCGGCCGGCATTGTCCCGCATCGAGGCTCAGGCCGTGGCCATGGCGCTCGATCTCGGCGGCGATATCGTGGGTTTCCATGCCGGGCCGGATTGCGTCGCGGCGGCGAGCGCCTTGGGGCACGGCTTGCCCCGTCTCATTCACCTGCGAACCCAGCCGACCGCCGACCCCGTACTGCCCCTCGTGGCCGAGCTCCAGCGCTTTCAGCCCGATCTCGTCCTGGCGGGTCCACGATCCGTCGGCGCGGATGAAACAGGTCTCGTGCCCTATCGCTTTGCGGACGCCTTGGGATGGCCGATCCTCGCCGATGCCGTGTCGGTGGAGCGGATGTCGGATGGGTTCAAGGTCGCCTCCGCCCTGCCGAAGGGTGAGCGATTGATCTGTGAGGAAACAGGTCCGCTCATCGTCACGCTTCATCCAGCCGCCCCGCCACCGCGCGCCTACGCCTATGCGCAGGAACGCCGAGGCCTGATCGAAACTCGGAGCATCGAAGCTGAGCTGGATACGTCGCCCGGACCATTGGAACGCCCCATGCGTCAGCGGGCAAAGGTAAAGGCATCGGCCACGGGCGGCAGCGCCGCCGATCGCTTGAAGGCGGCGACCGAAATGGCGGCCAGCACCGGGGGCGAATTGCTGGTCGATCCCGAGCCGGAGATGGCGGCCCGAGCCATTCTCCGGCATTTGCGCGCTATTGGCGCCCTTCCCGCCGTCAAAGACAGCCGCGCTACATGACGCCTTGCGCGGGCGCAGGCAGGAAGGCCACGCGCTCGTAGGGCACATCCGCACGAGGCAAAGGCGCGCGATCGCGGATGATATCGGCCGCCTTCTCTCCGATCATGATGGTCGGCGCATTGAGATTGCCCGTGGTGATCGATGGCATGATCGACGAATCCACCACGCGCAGTCGGTCGACACCGATGACGCGCGTCTGCGGATCGACCACACTCATCGTCGCGCCCGGCGCTCCCATCGCGCAGGTGCAGGAGGGGTGATAGGCGCTTTCAACATGCTGGGTGATGAAGGCGTCGATCTCCGCGTCGCTCTGCACGCTCTCGCCCGGCTGGATCTCGCGACCGCGATAGCGATCGAAGGCTGGCTGCGCGAAAATCTGGCGAGTCAGTCGCACGCAGGCGCGCATCTCCGCCCAGTCGTCGGGATGGCTCATATAGTTGAAGAGGATGCGCGGCGCCTCGGCCGGATCGCGTGAGGCCAGTCGGACATGGCCGCGAGACTTGGAGCGCATCGGCCCGACATGGGCCTGGAAGCCGTGCTCGGATGCCAGCCCCCTCCCATCGTAGGTCACGGCCAGCGGCAGGAAATGATACTGGATATCGGCGTGCTCGACATCGGGCGAGGATCGGATGAAGCCGCAGCTCTCGAAATGATTGGTGGCGCCGAGCCCTTTCTTGGTGAACAGCCAGCGCGCCCCGATCGTCCCCTTGGCGAAGGGCGACATGGCCGAGAACAGGGTGATCGGCTCGCGGCAAGCCACCTGGAAGTAGAATTCCAGATGGTCCTGAAGGTTCTCGCCGACGCCCGGCCGATCGGCCACGACATTGATCCCGAGATCGCGCAGTTCGCCGGCTGGTCCAACGCCGGAGAGTTTCAGAAGCTTGGGCGAATTGATCGATCCAGCTGAGAGAATCACCTCGCGCCGCGCCATCGCACGCCGTTCCGAGGCTCCCACGCGATACGCAACGCCAGAAGCGACGCGCCCGTCGAAAAGCACGCGCTCGACCAGCGCGTGGGTTTCGACCTTCAGGTTCGGCCGGCCCAGCGCGGGCTTCAGATAGGCGTTGGCGGTGGACCAGCGCCGCCCTTCGTGGACGGTCATGTCCATCCGGCCGAAACCTTCTTGGGTCGCGCCGTTGATGTCCTGATTCAGTGCATGGCCGGCCTCTCCGGCAGCTGCGACAAAGGCCTGATAGAGCGGATTTTCCAGCGTGCCATAGGTCGTGTGAAGCGCGCCCTCATCGCCGCGATAGGGATCGCCCCCAGCGCGCCGGTGCTCGGCCTTGCGGAAATAGGGCAGAACGTCGGGATAGCTCCAGCCCGACGCACCTTCGCGTTCCCACCGATCGAAATCGGCCGGCGCACCGCGCACATAGACCATGCCATTGATCGAGGAGGAGCCGCCCAGCACCTTACCACGCGGGCAATTTATACGCCGTCCGCCGAGATAGGGCTCGGGCTCGGACTCGTAGCCCCAATTGTATTTCTTCATGTTCATGGGGATCGACAGCGCGCTCGGCATCTGGATCAGAACCGAGCGATCCGAGCCGCCGAACTCCAGCAGGAGAACGGTGCTCTTCCCGTCCTCGCTCAGCCGGTTGGCCAGAACGCAGCCCGCCGAGCCGGCGCCCACGATCACATAATCGAAGCTTTCGACAGACATGGCTTGTCCTCCGATCAATAGGGTGCGTCGACAGAACCGAGATTGACGTAGACGCTCTTCACTTCCGTATGCGCGAGAAGCGCTGCTCGCCCGTTCTCGCGCCCGAGACCCGACTGCTTGACACCGCCGAAGGGTAGTTCGATCGGCGTGATGTTATAGGTGTTGATCCAGGTCGTGCCGGCTTGAAGCTTCGCCACGACGCGGTGCGCGCGTCCGAGATCGCGCGTGAAGACGCCTGCCGCCAGGCCGAACGGAGTGTCGTTGGCGCGGGAGATGACCTCATCCTCTTCTCGAAAGGACAGGACGGTCATGACCGGACCAAAGATTTCCTCGCGTACGATGCGCATATCGTCGGTGCAGGCGTCGAAAATGGTCGGCTGCACGAAACAGCCCTTGGCCAGCGCCCCCGTCGTCTCTCGGTTACCGCCGACGAGGAGCCGCGCACCCTCGCGCTGCCCCTCCTCGATATAGGACAGCACTTTGCTCATATGTGCTTGCGAGATCAGCGCGCCGACATGGGTCGCGGGGTCGCAGGGATCACCCACCACCATAGCGCGCGTACGTTCGGCGAGCCTCGCGAGGAATGCCTCACGCACGTCCTCGTGCACGAAGACGCGGGTGCCATTGGAACAGACCTCACCGGCGGAATAGAAGTTGGCGAGAAGCGCGCCTCCGACCGCGTCGTCCAAATCGGCGTCGGGGAATACGATCAGCGGCGACTTGCCGCCGAGCTCCAGCGTCACCTGCTTCAGGGTGGAGGAGGCGTCGGCCATCACCTTCTTGCCGGTACCGACTTCACCGGTCAGCGAAATCTTGGCGATGCCGGAATGGCGGGAGAGAAGACGGCCAGTGCGCCCATCCCCCTGCACCACGTTGAACACCCCGGCGGGAACGCCGCACTCGGTCATCACTTCCGCAAGCTTCAGCGCGGTCAGCGGCGTCAGTTCGGCCGGTTTGAAAATGAAGCTGTTTCCGGCCGCGAGCGCGGGGGCAGCTTTCCAGCAAGCGATCTGGATCGGATAATTCCACGCCCCGATCCCGGCCACGACGCCCAGCGGCTCGCGCCTCGTGTAGCCGAACGCCGAGGGGCCGAGATCGACATGCTCGCCCGCCAGACTCGCGGCAAGCCCCGCGAAATATTCGATACAGTCGGCGCCCGAAAGAACATCGACCGCCTGTGTTTCTTGAATCGGCTTGCCGGTGTCGCGCGTCTCCAGCATGGCGAGTTCGCCGTTGCGCTCACGCAGGCGCATCGCCACGCGCTGAAGAATGCGGCCCCGCTCGGCACCCGTCATCGCGCCCCAGGCCCATTGTGCCTCGCGGGCGACGGCCACGGCGTGATCGACCTCGGCTTCACCGGCGATGGCGATTTCCGCCAGAACCTCGCCCGTCGCCGGATTGAGCGTCGGAAAGGTTTCGGCGTCTGACGCTAGCGGCAGATAGTCGCCGCCGACATGGCTCGTCAGAACGCGCACGCCGTCGGCGCGCCGGGGGGTACGCACCATCTCACCCGAATCACGGGGCCGCGCCGCGCCGATCTGCTGATCGGCAAAGCTCGTGGCGATGGCACGGGCTGAGAAACTATCCGTCTCCGCCACGTCCGATAAGGTGGAGCGAAGCCAGAGCCCGTCGATCACGGCCGCTATGGCAATCGAGATCCGGTTGGCGTCGTCCGCGTTGCAGAGAAATTTGAGGTCATGCCGCAGATTGGACAGCATGCGCTTTTGGTAGACACGCTGAACGCGCTTCAGCCGTGCCGAGTGCAGCACCTGCCCCCAGAAAGCGAGCCAGACCGAACATGTGCGCGCGTCGAATTCTTCCGGAGCGAGATTGGCGTCGATAACGGCCTGAATGCGTTCGCGCGGCCCGTCCGCGCGCGCCAGCCGCAGCCGCGCGCTGTTGGAAACACGGTTGGCCAGATGGCGCAGGGTGGATTCCAGCAGCCCTTCCTTGTCACCGAAATAGTGCGACACGAGCGAGGGCGCGACCCCGGCCCGGCCCGCGATTTCCGACAGGCTGGAGGCGGCAAAGCCGACATCGGCGAGCGCGTCGATCGTCGCCTCGATGAGTTGCCGACGCCGCTGATCCTCTGCGCCGAATCGCGAAACACTGTCCATGCGAGCCATCGTTCACCTCCGGGAGTAGAGGGGCGATAGCAGAAACTGATCGGTCATTCAATCAAGGCATTCGAGCTCAGCAGGACGGGAGCGACACGTTTTCCTACAAAAGTTTAAGCTCGCATCCATCATGCAACGCACAAATCAGAAGCAGAACGATCAAGCTTTCATCTAAGAATGCTCTGGCTTCCATAATATTGAACGATTGTTCAATAGACGTCTTGACAGATCCACGGAACGCATTTGGAATGGCTTCAAACCCGTTGATTGTTCCACCGATCAGCGACTGACATCGTGTATTTTGCGCCCGAGAGCTTTGGCTCTCTATGATCAGGAGCATACCGAATGATGATGTCCCGCCCCCTCGCCCTGACAGGCCTCGTTTTGGCACTGGCCGCTTCGGCACCACCGGCACGCGCCGCAGATCCGGCGAGCTGCCAGGCAGTTCGCTTCGCCGATGTGGGATGGACAGACATCACCTCGACGACGGCTTCGGTTTCCACTCTTCTATCGGCCTTGGGTTACAAGCCCAAGACGGACGTGCTGGCCTTGCCTGTCACCTTCGCCTCCATGAAGAACAAGGATATCGACGTTTTTCTCGGCAACTGGATGCCCACCATGGAGGCCGATCTCGCGCCCTACAAGAAGGACGGGTCTATCGAAACGGTGCGCGTCAATCTGGAAGGCGCCAAATATACGCTGGCCGTACCGACCTATCTCTACAATGAAGGCCTGAAATCCTTCGCCGATATCGGAAAGTTCTACGACCAGCTCGGTGGCAAGATCTACGGCATCGAACCTGGCAATGACGGCAACCGGCTAATCTTGAAGATGATCGCCGACAACAAGTTCGGCCTCGGCAAGTTCGAACTGGTAGAGTCCTCCGAACAAGGCATGCTGTCCCAAGTCGCGCGTCAGACGCGCGGTGAGAAGCCCGTGGTCTTCCTGGGTTGGGAGCCCCATCCCATGAACTCGAACTTCAAGATCTCCTACCTTTCAGGCGGCGACGATGTATTCGGCCCCAACTATGGTGGCGCGACGATCTACACCCTAGTTCGCAAGGGATATACGACCGAGTGTCCGAATGTGGGCAAACTGCTTTCGAATATCGTCTTCTCGCTGCCGATGGAAAACGAGATCATGGGCGCGATCCTGAATGACGGAAAGGCGCCCGAGGCCGCCGCGAAACAATGGCTCGCAGCCCATCCCGAGACCTGGAAGCCTTGGCTCGACGGTGTGACGACATTCGACGGAAAGCCAGCAGAGGCTGCCGTGTCCGCCGCTCTTTCGAAATGATCTGAGAACTGTCGCTCGGCCTGACCTTCAGGCCGAGCGCTCTTTTTGTTTTCGTGTACCCCTCGGGGCCGCTGACGCAGCGGTCACCGCCGCACCGTCTATAGTCTCCTGCCGGCCCTCTGGCGCTCTTCGCCTCTCATACGGCGCCGGCCTTTCATTTCGAGCCGAGACTCAAGGGATCATCCTGTATGCTCGATTGGCTGACCAATCATAAGATACCCCTCGGGGTCTGGCTTCGCGACCTCGTGAATGGCCTGACAAGCCACGCACAGGGCTTTTTCGACACGATCTCGCTCGTTCTAGGCGCGCTGATCGACGGCCTGACCGCAGGCCTGTCCTTGATCCCTCCGCTCGTCTTCATCGCGCTCGTCGCCGCAGGCGCATGGCTGCTTCACCGCTCGATCGGGCTGGCGCTTTTTGCCGTTTTCTCCCTGCTTCTGATCGTCAATCTCGGCTATTGGACGGAGACGATCCAAACCCTTTCCCTCGTCTTCTGCGCGACCCTCGTTTGCGTGCTGATCGGCGTTCCGCTCGGCGTCGTCGCAGCCCATCGCCCTTGGGTCTACACGGCCCTTCGGCCTTTTCTCGATCTGATGCAAACGATCCCGACCTTCGTCTATCTCATCCCCACGCTCGTGCTTTTCGGTCTCGGCGCTGTGCCGGGCTTGATCTCGACGGTCATCTTCGCCCTTCCGGCTCCCATCCGACTCACCTATCTCGGCATATCCGCCGTACCGAGCGCCCTGCATGAGGCTGGCAGCGCATTCGGCGCCACCAAGCGCCAACTTCTCTATAAGGTCGAGCTGCCACACGCTTTGCCGACCATCATGGCGGGCGTCACGCAATGCATCATGCTGAGCCTTTCGATGGTCGTGATCGCAGCTCTCGTCGGTGCTGATGGACTGGGCAAGCCCGTCGTGCGCGCCCTCAACACCGTCAATATCGGCATGGGCTTCGAGGCCGGGCTCGCCATCGTCATCCTCGCCATCCTTCTCGATCGAATCTGCAAGGCGCCCGAACCGCGTCGCGCAAAAGGACGTTGACCTATGGCCGAGACCACCCTTCCCGCGATCGAATTCCGTAATCTCGACATCGTCTTCGGCGAGCGGCGCGCAGAAGCGCTCCGTCTGGTCGATCAAGGCAAGACACGAGACGAAATCCTGCAGGCGACGAACGCCGTCCTGGGTGCGGCTGGTGTCAGCTTTACTGTCGATCGAGGCGAGATCTGCGTCCTGATGGGTCTGTCCGGCTCGGGCAAATCCACGATCCTGCGCGCGGTCAATCGGCTCAATGACGTGGCGCGCGGCGAGGTTCTGGTGCGACATCGCGAGCGCGCGATCGATGTCGCCGCCTGCGACGAGACGACCTTGCGCGATATCCGCACACACACCGTGTCGATGGTCTTCCAGCAATTCGCCCTCCTGCCCTGGCGCACCGTCCGGCAGAACGCGGGGCTCGGTCTGGAGCTGCAGGGCCTGCCCGTTGCCGAGCGCAACCGGATCGTGGACGAGAAACTCGCCATGGTGGGCCTGACGAAATGGGCCGACAAATACGCTCACGAGCTTTCGGGCGGGATGCAGCAGCGCGTCGGCCTGGCGCGAGCCTTCGCAACGAATGCGGATATTCTCCTGATGGACGAGCCCTTTTCGGCGCTCGATCCGCTCATTCGCACCAAGCTTCAGGACGAATTGCTGGAGCTGCAAAAATCCATCCGCAAGACGATCCTCTTCGTCAGCCATGATCTGGACGAGGCGCTCAAACTCGGCAACCGCATCGCCATCATGCAGGACGGCCATATCGTTCAATGGGGCCGGCCGGACGACATCCTGTTGAGGCCCGCGACGCCTTATGTCGCGGAGTTCGTGCGCCATATGAACCCGCTCAACGTGTTGCGCGGCTCCGCCGTAATGCGACCGCTTCACTCCTTGAAACGCGAGGGCGATATGCTGCTCCTGGACGATGCCGGCGGTGTAAGACTCGAAGTGGACAGTGCCGACCGGCCTGTCTGTGTTCGGATCGAAGGGCATGGCGGAACGCTCGGTCATGCCGATGGCGAAGAAGGGCGCGTCCCTCACGCCTGCGACGTCATCGTCGCGCCGGTCGATCTGAAGCTGCGTGCCGCGATCGCCCTGAAGCGCCAGACCAACCACCCTATCCTTTTGGTGGACGACCTCGGCCGCTTGGCGGGGCTTTGCGACAACGAGGAAATCTATCGCGGCCTGCTTCAACGAGCCGAACCGCGCGCCTGACGGGTTCGCGGCCTGGCGGCACCGCCTCGCGCGGGCCGCCCCCTATGCCGGACTGCCACGCCGCCAGTCGAAGCGCAGCTCTTCGCGAAAGGCAAAGCGAAGAATGTGATCGGCGACGACGCCTTCCAAGTGATCCAGCACTGTGTCTTCCGGGCTGCGGATCCTAATTTCGAGAGCCTCGTCCGTCGCATCCAGCACCAACGCCCCCGACGGAAGGGCAATCTCGCCGTGAGATGGCGTGAACTCGACCGCGAACTTGTGCGCCCAGTGTTTGCACAATTGCTGGAGATAGCGGCTGGCATGAGCGGTCGCGACAAGGGCGTTTCTCTCCGGCATATCGTGACCTTTCAATTCATATTCATAGTCACTTCATACATCCGGCTCCACTAGCTGTCTCGCTTTCTGAGCCGGTTTCGCAAGCACAAGAAGAAAGGCGCCGGGATCGCTCCCGGCGCCTTTCGCATGTTCACGCCTGCGTTGAGACGATCAGGCCTTGTTGCGGTTATAGACGTCGAAGCAGACGGCGGCGAGCAGGACGAGGCCCTTGATGACCTGCTGATCGTCGATGCCAATGCCCAGGATCGACATGCCGTTGTTCATGACGCCCATGATGAAGGCACCGACCACCGCGCCCATCACCTTGCCGACGCCGCCATAGGCAGAAGCACCACCGATGAAGCAGGCGGCGATCACGTCGAGCTCGAAGCCGACGCCGGCTTTCGGCGTGGCGGAGTTAAGGCGTGCAGCGAAGATGAGACCAGCCAGCGCCGCCAGAACGCCCATGTTGACGAAGGTGAAGAAGGTCAGGCGCTCGGTGCGAATGCCCGACAGCTTGGCTGCCTTCTCGTTGCCGCCAACGGCATAGATGCGGCGGCCGGCGGTCGTGCGCGTCGTCATGAAGCCATAGACCGCGATCAGTAGCGCCATGACGATCAGAACGTTCGGGAAGCCGTTATAGGATGCCATCAGATAGGTGATGAGCATGATCGCGGCGGCGATGAAGATGTTGCGGCCGGCGAAGAGCCCCATCGGCTCATCCACGTGGCCGGCTTTCGCCTGCTTGGCGCGCTTGCGCATCGACAGGATGACGATCGTCGCGGCGGCCACCGCGCCGATCAGAAGCGTCGTCATGTGGAGGCCACCCGTGCCGCCCAGAAAATCGGGGATGAAGCCCTTGGAGAGCTTCTGGAACCCTTCCGGGAACGGACCGATGGAGGCCGAGCCGAGCACTTTGAGCGTCAAACCGCGGAACACCAACATGCCCGCCAGCGTAACGATAAAGGACGGAACCTTGAAATAGGCGACGAGATAGCCCTGCGCGGCACCGATCAGCGCGCCCGCAAGAAGACCGATGCCCGCTGCCGTCAGGCCGCTGAAGCCGTGATTGACCATCAAGACGGCGCCGAGGCCGCCGATGAATCCCGCCACCGAACCGACCGACAGGTCGATATGCCCGGTGATGATGATGAGCAGCATACCGATCGCCATGATGACGATGTAGCTGTTCTGCAGGATCAGGTTCGTCAGGTTCAGCGGGCGCATGAGAACGCCGCCCGTCATGAACTGGAAGAAGGCCATGATGACGACCAGCGCCATCAGCATTCCGTATTCGCGGATATGGCCGCTCAGCACGCCCCAGGCGGCACCCTTGCCCCCGCCCCGCTCTGTCTCGTCGACGGTCTTAATGCTCATGGGTCTGTGCTCCGGAGCGAATGATGGCTCGCATGATGTTTTCCTGGGAGGCTTCGGCCGCCTTCATCTCCGCGACGATCCGGCCTTCGTTCATCACATAGATCCGGTCGCACATGCCGAGCAGCTCGGGCATTTCCGACGAGATCATGAGAACGGCCTTCCCTTCATCGGCCAGTTTGTTGATGATCGAATAAATCTCGAACTTGGCGCCGACATCGATGCCGCGCGTCGGTTCGTCGAGAATCAGGAGATCGGGATTCGAGAAAAGCCATTTCGACAGCACGACCTTCTGCTGGTTGCCGCCCGAAAGGTTGAGGGTCTTCTGCAAGATGCCGGAGGAGCGAATCTTGAGCTGGCGGCGGTAGTCTTCCGCGACCTCCTGCTCCTTGTGCGGATCGATGATGCCGCCCGAGCTGACGCCTTCGAGATTGGCGAGCGAGATGTTCTGCTTGATGTCATCGCTGAGGATCAGGCCGAGATGCTTGCGATCCTCGGTGACATAGGCAATGCCCGCGTCGATCGCCCGGTTGATGGTCGAGACATCCACGGGCTTGCCGCTCATGCGGACTTCGCCCGATACGTTGCGCCCGTAGGAGCGGCCGAACACGCTCATGGCGAGTTCCGTGCGACCCGCTCCCATCAGGCCGGCGATCCCGACGATCTCGCCCCGGCGCACGTTGAGCGACACGTTCTTGAGAACCTGCCGGCTGGAATTCAGATGGTGATAGGCGTTCCAGTCCTTCACCTCGAACAGCATCTCGCCGATCTTGGGGACGCGCTTGGGATAGCGATCCTCCAGCGAGCGTCCGACCATGTCGCGGATGATGCGGTCTTCCGAAATGGGCTCGGCGCGGCAGTCGATGGTGGAGACTGTCGTCCCGTCTCGAATGACGGTGATGGAATCGGCGACGCGCGCGATCTCGTTCAGCTTGTGCGAGATGATGATCGAGGACATTCCCTGCTTCTTGAACTCCAGAAGGAGATCGAGCAGTGCCTGGCTGTCGCTTTCGTTCAAGCTCGCTGTGGGCTCGTCCAGAATGAGAAGTCGCACCTTTTTGGCGAGCGCCTTGGCGATCTCGACCAGCTGCTGCTTGCCGATGCCCAGATCCTTGATCAGGGTCATGGGGGATTCTTTGAGACCGACCTGGGCCAGCAGTTCGCGCGTGCGCGCGTGCGCTGCGTCCCAGTCGATCACGCCCCATTTCGCCATCTCGTTGCCGAGAAACATGTTCTCGGCAATCGACAGAAGCGGAACGAGCGCCAGCTCCTGGTGAATGATGATGATGCCGAGCTTTTCGGAATCGGCGATGTCCTTGAAGGACCGCACTTCGTTCTCGAAGTGGATATCGCCCTCATAGGTGCCGTGCGGATAGACGCCCGACAGAACCTTCATCAGGGTCGATTTGCCGGCGCCGTTCTCGCCGCAGATGGCATGGATCTCGCCGGCCTGAACCGAGAGATTGACGTTATCGAGGGCCTTCACGCCCGGAAACGTCTTGGTGATGCCGCGCATTTCTAGAATGGGAGCCATCGGCGACCTCGAATTGAACGGGCCGAACCGGCGTCTCAGGCGCGGCCCCGATGAGAGACGGCGGGGCGGAACCCTTTGAAGGATACCCGCCCCGCCCGCATGCGATCTTACTTGATCTCGTCGGCCTTGTAGTAGCCGGTGTCGATCAGAGCCTGAGTCACGTTGTCCTTGGTTACGAGGACCGGCTTCAGGAGGTAGGACGGAACGGTCTTGACGCCGTTCTCATAGGTCTTGGTGTCGTTGACCGGGACTTCCTTACCAGCGGCCATCGCGTCCACCATGTCGACCGTGACCTTGGCCAGCTCGCGCGTGTCCTTGAAGATGGTCGAAGTCTGGTTGCCGGCGATGATCGCCTTCACCGAAGGCAGCTCGGCGTCCTGGCCGGTGATGACGGGCATCTTCTTGTTGCCCGAGCCGTAACCGACGCCGCGCAGCGAGGAGATGATGCCGATCGACAGGCCGTCATAGGGCGATAGAACCGCGTCGACATTCTTGTCGGTGTAGTAGGCCGACAGGAGGTTATCCATGCGGGCCTGCGCGACCGAGGGGTCCCAACGCAGCGTGCCGACCGTGTCCATGCCCTTCTGGCCCGACGGAATCACGAGCTTGCCCGAGTCCAGATAGGGCTGCAGCACGCTCATCGCGCCGTTGTAGAAGAAGAAGGCGTTGTTGTCGTCCGGTGAGCCGCCGAAGAGTTCGATGTTGAAGGGGCCCTTGCCGTCCTTCAAACCGAGCGAGTCAACGATCGAGCTGGCCTGGAGCACGCCGACCTGGAAGTTGTCGAAGGTCGCGTAGTAGTCGACATTGCCCGAATTGCGGATCAGGCGGTCATAGGCGATGACCTTGATGCCGCTGTCGGCCGCCTGCTGAAGGACGTCCGTCAGCGTCGTGCCGTCGATGGACGCGATCACGAGCACCTTCGCGCCCTTGGTGACCATGTTCTCGATCTGCGAGAGCTGGGTCGGGATGTCGTCTTCCGCGTACTGCAGATCGGTCTTGTAGCCGCGCTCCTGGAGCACTTTCACCATGTTGTCGCCGTCTGCGATCCAGCGGGTGGACGACTTGGTCGGCATGGCGATACCGACGACACCCTTGTCCTGCGCGAAGGCGCCCGACATCAGCGTAAGACCGAGGGCGACGCCCGCCGCCAGAATCTTCAGAGACTTCATGCTTCTCCCCTTTTGATGAACACACGCCGGTTCGACCGTCGTGCGAGTTCGCGACTGCCTCATCCCGGCCCTTCGGCTTGCGACGCTCGAAGGCCGCAGCATCCCTGATGGGCTCGGTGGAGACATTCGTATTGATCCCGGCGCGGCAGCTGCGCGCCGGACATTCGCGTGGCCTCGCGAAGAGCCATGCCGATCAGGCGGCGAAGGCGTGATCGGCGCAGACGGGAAGCCGGCGCCGATCAGACAGCTTACTTCAGCTGATCGGCCGTGTAGTAGCCGCTATCCACCAGCACCTTGACCGCATTGTCCTTGGTGATGAGGATCGGCTTCAGCAACTCGGCCGGGACGATCTTGACGCCATTGTCGTAGGTCTTGGTGTCGTTGACCTCGACCTGTTTCCCGCCGAGCGTCGCTTCGACCATGCCCACGGCGGCCTTGGCGAGATCGCGTGTGTCCTTGAAGATGGTCGAGGTCTGGTTGCCGGCGAGAATGGCCTTTACCGAAGGCAGCTCGGCGTCCTGACCGGTGATGACCGGCATCTTCTTGTCGCCCGAGCCGTAGCCGACGCCTTTGAGCGACGAAATGATGCCGATGGCGAGCACGTCGTTCGGAGCCAGAACCGCATCGACGTTCTTGTCGGTGTAGTGAGCCGACAGGAGATTATCCATGCGGGCCTGTGCGGTCGCCGCATCCCAGCGCAGCGTGCCGACGACGTTCATGCCGGTCTGGCCCGACGGAATCACGAGCTTGCCCTGATCGATATAGGGCTGCAGCACGCTCATCGCGCCGTTGTAGAAGAAGAAGGCGTTGTTATCGTCCGGCGAGCCGCCGAAAAGCTCGATGTTGAAGGGGCCCTTGCCGTCCTTCAGCCCGAGCGCGTCGACGATCGAGGTCGCCTGAAGCACACCGACCTGATAATTGTCGAAGGTCGCATAATAGCTGACATTCGGCGAATTGCGGATCAGGCGATCATAGGCGATGACCTTGATGCCGCTGTCGGCGGCCTTCTGAAGGATGTCGGTCATCGTCGTGCCATCGACCGGCGCGATCACCAGAACCTGCGCGCCCTTGGTCACCATGTTCTCGATCTGCGAGAGCTGGGTCGAGACGTCGTCTTCCGCATACTGAAGATCGGCGTCGTAGCCCTTGTCCTTCAGCGTCTTCACCATGTTGGCGCCGTCGGCGATCCATCGCGCGACAGACTTGTCCGGCATGGACACGCCGACGACGGCCTTGTCCTGTGCGGATGCTGCACCCGCAAACGCCATCGCGCCCAATGCCACCGCAGCCAGCAGCGTTTTCATCGTCTTCATTCTGTCCCTCCCGAATGAAACCGTCGCAACGGTTCCCTCACAGACATCACGGCCCTGACCCGCGCCGCCGATTCGAAGCCGGCCTCTCCTCGCCGAATTCGAATTTGTCTGACGATTATCCGATCGTCACCACAGCGACAACGGAATTCTTCCAGCCGCCTGATTTATCCTAAACCGAATATGCGGTCGTAGAGCAAGATGGTGCGATCGGCTCGTGCACGTATTTCTTGTATATCCATCCCAGGTTTGTAGAGCGAGGAGCCCAGCCCGAAGGCGCGGACACCGACCTTGGCGAAACCCTCGAAATCAGTCTCGGAAACGCCACCGACGACGCCGACTTCGCAATCCTTCGGCAGAACGGCGCGCACGGCCGAAACGCCAGCCGGGCCCAGGACATTGGCCGGGAAGAACTTGAGCGCCGAAGCGCCGGCCGCGAGCGCCTGAAAGGCTTCGGTCGGCGTGAAGACACCCGGCATCGTCACCATGCCATGCTCGCCCGCGCGCCGGAGAACGGCGGCATCGACATTGGGCGAAACCAGAAGACGACCGCCGACATCGGCCAGCCGATCGACATTCTCGACGGAGAGAACGGTGCCGGCGCCGATGTAATGCGCGTCCGTCCCCAGGCGCACGGCCTTGCCGATGGAATTGAACGCGTCCGGCGAGTTCAGCGGAATCTCGATCGCCTCGAAACCGGCCTCCATCAGCGTGGTGACGATGGCCTCGGTTTCTTCGGGGCGAATCCCCCGCAGAATGGCGACCAGCGAACGACGAAGCTGCGGCCAGGGAATGCGGGTAGCGGTCATGGACGATCAGCTTTCTTTGCTGAAAAGGGATATGGCGGCCTGGGCCAGCCCATGCCGCACACAGGAGTCGGCATCCAGTCGGCGGAACGTGCCCATGCCGATGGCCTCGAACGCGGCGACATAAAGATCGGCGATCGGGCCGGACGCGAGAAGGGCCGCCCCGTGCAGATCGCCATGGCGCTCTGCCGCGCCCGCGAGTTCCAGACCGAGCAACAGGCCCGAGAGGCGCGCGGCCTGATCGGTCGGCGCCGCCCCATGCAGGAGCCAGCCAGCCCGGATCGAAAACAGGAAGTTGGTGGCCAAGGCCGGCGCTTCGAAAGCTCTCCGCACACCATCCAGAAAGGCCGGGGTCGCGGCAACCGCCCCCTCGCCTTCCACCGCCTGCTTGAGAATGGATTGCGAGCGCAGCAGCTGAAACAATTCGCCTGTCATGAAGGTCGAAAAGGCTTCGATCACCCCGCCGGACAAGGATACCCATTTGGAATGGGTGCCGGGCATACAAACGAGGCCGGTGCGGTATCCTTCTGCGACGACGCCCAGAAGCTGGGTTTCCTCGCCCCGCATGACGTCGGGCTCCCAGGAGGCGCGCTGCGCCAGCCCCGGCAGGATGAAGACCGGACGCGCGATCCCCGGAACCTTGATCGCGCGCGCGCCGAGGTCGCCGAGTTCCAGCGGCGTTTCTAGATAGGCGGCTTCCACCCAGCCGGCGCGCGAGCCGACCATTCCGCATAGAATGGCGGGCGCATCGGGGCCGAGACCGAGCGCAGCCAGATGCTGCTCGAGCACCGTTTCGAAGCCCCGCTCGGCGGCTGTCGTCAACCCGTCTCGCGCGCGCGTCTCGTTGAGAACATTCCCTTTGCCATCGATGGCCCACGCGCGAAACGACGTGGTGCCCCAATCGACGGCGGCATAAGTCGGCAGCATGATCAAATCCGAACCAGCGGATCAGGAATTCCGCGTGCGTTGACATCGAGGACGAGCGTCATGCCGGCCTTGGGATCGGCCTGGAGATCGGCTTCGCTCATGCCCTCTCGGGCCGTCGTCACCAGGAGGCGATCGAGATCGGGACCGATGAAAGCCGGGCAGCTCGGGCGCGTCGCCGGCACGCGGATCGTGCGCACCCGGTCGCCTTCCGGGGTGTAGACGTCGATGCAGGAGGCACCCCAGCGCGCGCTCCAGATCAGACCTTCGGCATCCACGACCGCGCCGTCGAGGCCGCCTTCGCCGCCGCGATGATCGTAAAGAATCGATGGTTGGCCGATCGGTAGGCCGGTGTCCGGGTCGAGCGGCACGCGGTGATAGATCCCGGCATGGGTATCGGTGAAATACCCGAAGCGCCCATCCGGCGAGAAGCAGATGCCGTTCGGAATGGTGATCTCGGAATAGAGCTTGCGAACCTCGCCATCCCGGAACCAGTAGATCGCGCCCGCGCCCTCCTCGGCGCGACGCCCCATCGTCCCGATCCAGAGCGCGCCGGCGGGATGCACCCGCCCGTCATTGGAGCGCGTGGCCGGATTGTCGGATTCCAGCGGCGTATGCAGTTCCATGCGCCCGCTTGCGGCATCGCGCACGAAAAGCCCATCGGCGGTCGCTACCAGATGACGCCGAGCGTCGATGGGGGCGATGACGCTCCCCATCGACGGCAGATCATGGACGGTCACGGAACCGGCGGAGAGCCGCGCCTCGAACAGTTTGCTTTCGAGAATGTCGAACCACCAGGCGGTGTTGGTGCGACCGTCGTAGCACGGCCCCTCGCCTAGATGGCAGGATTGATCCGACAGGATCTCGATGGCGATATCGCTCAAGCCGCAAGCCCTCTCATGTTCCGTGCGCCGCTTAGTGGTTATCGCGGGGCACGCCGCGCGTCTGCGCGAGACGCTGGTATTGCACCGCGTTTTCGAGGACGGCGCCAGTCTCCATCTGGCCGACCAGCGTGCGCTGAATCTCCTGCCAGGGGGTCTGGTGATCCGGGTACTTGTAGCCGCCCTCGGCCTTCAACGCTGCGCGGCGCTCGGCCAGCTCGTCGTCGGAGATGAGGATATTGGCCGTGCCGCGTCCCAGATCGATGCGCACCCGGTCTCCGGTCTTGAGCACCGCGAGATTGCCGCCCGCCGCCGCTTCGGGCGAAGCGTTGAGGATCGAGGGCGAGCCCGACGTGCCGGACTGACGGCCGTCGCCGATGCAGGCGAGCGAGGTGACACCCTTCTTGATGAGGTAGTCGGGCGCGCGCATGTTCACGACCTCGGCCGCGCCGGGATAGCCGATCGGGCCGGCGCCGCGCATGAAGAGAACCGTGTTCTCGTCAATGCCGAGCGCGGGATCGTCAATCCGGTGGTGATAGTCCTCCGGACCATCGAACACGACGGCCTTGCCTTCGAAGGCGTTGGGGTCGTTCGGATTGTTCAGGTAGCGATCGCGGAACTCGGGGCTGATCACCGAGGTCTTCATGATCGCCGAGGAGAAGAGATTGCCCTTCAGAACCAGGAAGCCGGCCTTTTCCTTCAGCGGCTTGTCATAGGTCTTGATGACGTTCTCGTCTTCGATGATCGCGCCACGGCAATTCTCGCCGATGGTCCGGCCGTTGACGGTCAGTGCGTCTTCCTTGATCAGCCCTTGGGTCATGAGCTGATTGACCACCGCCGGCACGCCGCCGGCATGGTAGTAGTCCTCGCCCAGATATTCACCGGCCGGCTGGAGATTGACCAGCAGCGGGATGTCCTGACCGAACTTCTGCCAGTCGTCCACCGTCAGCTCGACGCCGATATGGCGGGCCAAGGCGTTGAGATGGATCGGCGCGTTGGTCGAGCCGCCGATGGCGGAGTTGACGCGGATGGCGTTGATGAAGGCGTCCTTGGTCAGGATGTCGGACGGCTTCAGGTCTTCGCGAACCATGTCCACGATGCGTAGACCCGTGCGGTAGGACACTTCCTGGCGGTCACGATAGGGCGCGGGGATCGCCGCCGAGCCGGGCAGCTGCATGCCCAGCGCCTCGGCGAGCGAGTTCATCGTGGTGGCCGTGCCCATCGTGTTGCAATAGCCGGTGGACGGCGCGGACGAGGCGACGAGCTTCACGAAGCCCGCATAGTCGATCTCGCCCTTCGCCATCAGTTCGCGGGCCTTCCAGACGATCGTGCCCGAGCCCGTGCGCTGGCCGCGGAACCAGCCGTTCAGCATGGGGCCGACCGAAAGCGCGATCGCTGGAATATTGACCGTCGCCGCCGCCATGAGGCAGGCCGGCGTGGTCTTGTCGCAGCCGATGGTGAGCACGACGCCGTCCAGCGGATAGCCGTAAAGCACCTCGACCAGGCCGAGATAGGCGAGGTTTCGATCGAGACCCGCCGTCGGGCGCTTGCCGGTTTCCTGGATCGGATGAACCGGGAATTCGATCGCGATGCCGCCGGCCTCACGGATGCCCTCGCGCAGGCGATTGGCAAGTTCCAGATGATGGCGATTGCAGGGGCTGAGGTCCGACCCCGTCTGCGCGATGCCGATAATCGGGCGGCCGGACTGAAGCTCTTCCTGGCTAAGGCCGAAATTCATGTAGCGCTCGAGATAGAGCGCCGTCATGTCGGCGTTTTCGGGATTGTCGAACCAGGCGCGCGAGCGGAGCTTGGTGTGGGCGCGCCCGTGCGCGGCGCCGCCGTTGGGGCTGGTGAGTTCGCTGCTCATTGGGTCTTTCCCCTGGTCTGTGTCAGGCCGACGCTCGTATGCTTTGGGCATGGACGAGCGCTGCGGTCAAATCGTCGAAAACTGAAAAGCGGAGCGGTGGCGATAGGTCGCCCCCGCATCGAGACGCGCCGACGGGAAATCGGGCCGGTTGGGCGTGTCGGGATAGAGTTGCGGCTCCAGGCAGAAGGCATCGCCCATGCGGTAGGACCGGCCGTTCTTGCCCGATATCGTCCCGTTCAGGAAGTTGCCGGAATAGAACTGCACGCCCGGCTGGTCGGTCCACAGTTCCATGGCGCGGCCCGACGCCCTGTCCTCGACACGGGCCGCCAGATGGCGACCATCGGCGCTTTCGCGGCTATCCAGGCAGTAGTTGTGGTCGTAGCCACGCCCCGTCAGGATCTGCGGATGCGCCTCGCGAATGCGCGCGCCGATCGCTCGCATCTCGCGGAAGTCGAAGGGCGTTCCGGCCACCGGCAGTGGGCCTCCCTCCGGGATCGATCCGCTGTCGATCGGCAGGTAGCGTTCCGCTGCAATCCGCAGATCGTGAGACAGGATATCCCTCGGCTCCAGCGCGCCGCCGAGATTGAAATAGGCGTGGTTGGTAAGGTTCACGACCGTCGGCCTATCGCCATTAACGGCGCGCAGGTCGATCTCCAGCGCGTTGGTACGGAGCCGGTAGGTCACATGAACGTCGAGCGCGCCGGGAAAGCCGCCTTCGCCGTCCGCGCTATGCCGACTAAGAATGACGAAGGGCACCTCGCCATCGCCGATCGCGTCGATCGTCCAAAGATGGCGATCGAAACCATGCTCGCCGCCATGGAGCGCATTGGCGCCGTCATTGGGCTCGACCTCAAAAGACTCACCATCCAACTCGAAGCGCCCGCCCGCAATGCGATTGGCATAACGACCGATGGTGGCTCCGAAGAAGCTGCGATGATCGACATAGCCGGCCAGATCTTCATGACCGAGAAGGATGTCCGCGACATGCCCGTTCCGGTCCGGCACCTTGAGCGCCTGAAGCGTCGCGCCATAGGTGAGGACCGAGGCCTCGAGCCCGTCACCCGCACGCAGCGTGACGATCTCGACCTCTTCTCCCGAGGCGAGCTTTCCGAACGAGCGCCGTGAAATGCCGACCGCCATCACCCTATTCCTCGATGAAGGCTTCGACCGCGCGGCGGCGGCCGAGAAGGAATGCGTCGGCGACGTGCTGCAGCGGCGATAAATCGACATCCAGCGCGCCCGTCTTCGTCAGTTCGACAAAGCGGCGATACAGGCCCGCATATTCCTGATCGGGCTCGTCCACCGTCAGGACGTCATCGATGAAGAGCTTCTTGCCGCCCTCGCGCAGGCTGAGCTTGCCCATGTCGGTCTCGACATGGATGCTCCATGTCTCGCCGCCCGTCTCGCGCCAGTCGAACTCCGCGCGAACCGGCGTCCCCAGCGCGTCGGTGAATTCCAGATCGGCCGCGATCGGCGCGGCGCGGTTTTCCGGGAAGGACAGGTCCGAGCGCAGAAGGAAGATCGGGCGCGGCAGAATGGCCGTGACGATCGACAGCGCATTGATGCCAGGGTCGAACACGCCGAGGCCGCCCGGCTGCCAGATCCAATCCTGGTTCGGGTGCCACTTGCGGACATCTTCCTTCCACTCGACATGAACCGAGCGAATGCCGGCATCCGCGAGGAAAGCACGCGCGGGCTCCACGGCCGAAGCGTAACGCGAATGCCATGTGGCAAAGAGCGTGACGCCCTTTTCCTTGGCCAGAGACACGAGCGGCGCGATCTCGCTCACCGTCGCACCCGGCGGCTTCTCGAGCATCACATGCTTGCCGGCGCGCAAGGCGGCCTCGGCCTGCGCATGGCGTCCCTGCGGCGGCGTGCAAAGGGACACGGCGTCCACCTCGCCGCCGACCGCCGCAAGGAGTTCATTCACGTCGGCAAAGGACGGCAGCCCGTCCAGCGAGGCGTTGCGGCTGGCGATGGCGACGAGATCGACACCTTCCACCTGGGCGATGGAAGGAACGTGCTGATCCCGTGCGATCTTGCCGAGGCCGACAATGGCGGTACGAAGCGTCATCCTGCGTCCCTCAAAGCGCCTTCACCGAAACCGGCGTCTCGCTGGCGCTCGCCAGCGTATTCACCAGCGGCAGGCGGAACGGGCGCGCGTCGATCTCGAACCGGTCCCCATTCTCGGTCTTGACGCCATGCGTCACCGACAGCGTGGCCGTTCCGAAGAAATGAACATGCAGATCGCCCGGCCGACGGAACAGATCATACTTGAAATGATGATGTTCCAGATTGCGGATCGAATGCGACATGTTCGCCTCGCCCGACAGGAAGGGCTTGTCGAAGATGACGTCGTCGCCGCGCAGGATACGAGACGTGCCCTCGACGCTATCCGGCAGTTCGCCGACCAGAAGCTCAGGGCCGAGCGAGGCTTCGCGCAACTTGGAATGGGCGAGCCAGAGATAGTTGCCGCGCTCGGTCACATGGTCGGAGAACTCGTTGGCGAGGCAGAAGCCAAGACGAAACGGCGTTCCGTCCGGGCCGATCATATAGATGCCCGCCAGTTCCGGCTCCTCGCCGCCATCCAATGCGAAGGAGGGCGAGGTCAGCGGCTCGCCAGGGCCGACGAGGCAGGAACCGTCGCCCTTGTAGAACCACTCGGGTTGCACCCCGACATCGCCCTCGGCCGGTTTGCCGCCTTCAAGACCCATGCGGAACATCTTCATGGAGTCGGTGACATGCTCGCCCGCGGCGGACTTGTGCATCTTGTCGCGGCCGTCAGCCGAGCCGAGATGGGTGAGGCCCGTACCGGCCACGATGAAATGCGCGGGGTCGGGATGATGGATGGGGAGACCGATCCGCCCTTCGGCCAGCGCCGCGTCGAGATCGACACTCTCGCCCTGCCCGGCCTGTGCGACCAGATCGGACAAGCTCTTGCCCTCACGGATCGCCGCGCCGGCCAGTTCGTAGACGGAGGCATATCCAGGAACGACATGCGCCGCGCCCGCATCGTCACTGGCGACCACGGCCAGATGGCCACCGAGTTTTACCTGAAGAAGTCGAAGTGCCATCGCAATACGATCCGATCGGTCGGGAGCCCGTCTCCAAGCCATCCTCGCGCCCGCGCAAGAAGGCTCAATTGTCTGCGTTATTTCGAAGGGCTCCAGTCTTGTCAATCGGCAGGCAGGCGCACGCTCCGGGACACACCGATAATTCGATGCTGCGCCGCGAAAGAACCGGGCGTTCTCTCGATGCGACTGGACATGCCCTTGACCGCGTTCTACCCCGGATCGCCTTCCCCTGCGATGCCGACGGGCCGACATGACCATGCCGACAGCTTCTTCCCCCCAGCCGAAGCTCCTGCCGTGGCGCGGGCATCTGAAGGCGACGTTTGCGCTCGGCCTGCCGCTCGTCGGCGCGCAGCTGGCGCAGATCTCGATCAACGTCACCAACACGGTGATGATAGGTCAACTCGGCGCGGCCCAGCTCGCGGCGGCGGTTCTCGCCACACAGACCTTCTACGTGTTCTGGATGTTCGGCTCGGGCTTTGCCTATGCGGTCATGCCCGTGGCGGCGGCCGCGCATGGCAATGGCGATGTGCGCGGCGTGCGCCGTTCAGTGCGGATGGGGCTTTGGGTCGTCATCCTCTACAGCCTTCTGGTGATGGTTCCGCTTTGGTTCACCGAAACCATTCTGGTGCATCTCGGTCAGGAACCGGCGATCGCGGCCGAGGCTGGGGACTATGTGCGCGTCCTGCAATGGTCCATGGCGCCCTATCTCGCGACCTTCGTGCTGCGCTCCTATCTCAGCGCGCTGGAGCGCCCGAATGTCGTGCTCGGGATCACGCTGCTGGGTGCAGGTCTCAACGCGCTGTTCAACTATATCCTCGTGTTCGGCCATTTCGGCGCACCGGCGCTCGGCCTCACAGGCTCGGGGATCGCCTCCGTTGGAACATCGATCGCAACCTTTCTGCTGCTCCTCGCCTATACGAGCCGAGCGCAAGGGCTTGAGGTCTTCGATATCTGGCGGCGCTTCCACGCGCCGGACTGGCCCGCCTTTCGAGAGGTGCTGCGGCTGGGATGGCCGATCGGCGCGACGATCCTCGCCGAAGTCGGCCTCTTCACGGCGGCGTCCGTGATGATGGGCTGGATCGGCACACTGGAACTCGCGGCTCACGGGATCGCGCTTCAGCTCGCTTCGATTTCCTTCATGATCCCGCTGGGTCTTGCGAGCGCGGCCACCGTGCGGGTCGGAACGGCTTTCGGTCGGCATGACGCGGCCAATCTGGAGCGCGCGGCGCGCATTTCCCTGATCGTGGCCGGCGTGATCTCCTGCACCGCCGCCATGGTGTTCTGGGTCGCGCCGGGACTCCTGATCGGGCTTTATCTCGACATGCGCCAGCCCAATGCGCAGGCGGTGCTTCAAGCCGCCATCCCGCTTCTGGCCGTGGCCGCCGCGTTCCAGATCGTGGACTCGCTCCAGGTGACGGCAAGCGGCATTCTGCGCGGCATGAAGGACACGCGCATTCCCATGTTCATCGCCGTCGCCAGCTATTGGCTGGTGGGAATGCCGGTCGCCTACGGACTGGCCTTCGTCGCCGGCTGGAAAGGGGTTGGCGTCTGGTGGGGACTGGCAGGAGGGCTCCTCGTCGCTGCCATTCTGATGAGCGCCCGCTTTGTCGGCCTGGAGCGAAAATGGCGGCAGGGCGCTACCGCCTAAACTGTCGCGAGACTGCTCCGACGTCGTAGCGTGACAATTTCACAACTTCCCTTGTCGGGAATCCTTCTACATTTACATCAATGGCGGGTCACGCCGCTGCGCGGTGGAAGGTGAGAATGACCCGAGGCCCTGATGACAAAGGCATGACCGGGTGCATTGAGCCGGTTCGACCATCGCGCGTTCGGAAACTGCTCTTGTGGCACGGGCGGACTTCAACAAGGACTTGAGCAAGATGCGGCAAGCAGATGGTCTGCGCGGAAAGCGTGTTCTCGTCGTTGAGGACGAGTTCCTGGTCGCGCTGGATCTGGAATGTGAACTCGCCGACTCCGGGGCAGAGGTCATCTGCGCCAGCACGCTGGGCCAAGCGACGGGCGTAGCGCAGTCCGGCCGTTTCGATGCCGTGGTGCTCGATCTCAATCTTCACGGCGAGACCTCCTATCCGCTTGCCGATTATCTGGCCGCCAACGATGTTCCCTTCGTGTTCCATACAGGACAGGGCGAGCAGAGTGTTCTCGCCAAGCGCTATCCAGGGGTCGCGGTTTGCAACAAGCCGTGCGACGGGCGCATTCTCCTGAAAACGCTGGAATGCGCGATGTCGGATCGATCGCCATCAGCCGCCAACAACGCGTGAACGCAGAGCTTCACGGGTGATTTCGAGAGCGAGCGCCTTGCCCCAGCCCACGCAAACCGCCTGTCCATCGGGAACCTTTCACTTCAGTATCCGTTGATGGATCGAGAGCATAACGCTCGGATCAGCAAGATCACATGGAGTCGATCGGCATGAAGAAGACACTTTTGGCTGCCGTTTCTGCGACGATGCTCCTGAGTGGCGCGGCCTTCGCGCAGTCTTCGGAAACGACCAATCCAGTTCCCGGCACCAGCGCGGGCGAGAATTCGGCTGTCCCGGCTGGCGCGGCCAGCACCGTTACCACCAATCAGGACGCCCCGAAGGGCGATACATCCGCGGCCGCGACCTCTGTTCCTGTTCCCGGCAATACGAGCGGCATCGACAGCACGCAACCCGTTCGCAAGCCCATGACGTCTGGCGATGCGACTTCGGTTCCGACCGAGACCAACAACCCCGTCCCCGGCACGAGCGCGGGCGAGAACTCGACCGTGCCGGCGAAGTAAGTTCGGATAGTCATCAAACGAGAAGGGCGGCCTTCCAGCCGCCCTTTTTTGATGCCGGTCACATCGCCTCATTGAGAAGCGTGAGCAGCCTTGTCGGCATTTCGTTTACGCGTTTCCGCAGCCTTCTTGGCCGAGGCCGAACGCTCGGCGGCGCTTCGTGACGCGCTCGCCTTGCCACCCCTCTCGCCACCCTTGTGCGACGACGCGTGCGTATCGGGATGGCCGCGCCCCGATCCGCTCTTGTTGCCTCCGCCGCTGTCTTTGTTCACGGTGGCCCAAGCCCGGCGCTCCGCTTCCGCCTCGGGTACGCCGCGCTCTTCATAGCCATCCGCGATATGCTCGGCCTTTCGCTTCTGCTTGTCGGTGTATTTCGACTTGTCGCCTTGGGGCATGGTGATCTCCCTGCTCGCTTGAACCTCAAGGCGACAACTGGAAGGCTTTGGGCCGGTTCCCCATCGGGTCTTGGCGGAGCTACTCCATATTCGTGTGCCGGGCGCGCATCGTCTCGCTGGACTCTCCTAGCAAGGTCTTCAGCTTCAGCACCATCACCTCGAACAGAACGAAGAGCGCGCCCTCGAAAAGCGAGCCCATGGGCAGAACCGAGGAAGCATTGGCGCCCTGATCGTCCGCCATGGTTTGGGCCGGTATGGTTAACACATGATCGGCCAAAGCGGGCACGCGGCCGGAGGGCTGCGCGGTGACGACCACGATCTTCGCGCCGGCCGCCTTCGCGACGCCGATCAGCGCCAGAGACGTCGAGATTTCGCCGGGTCCACACACAACGAGGAATACATCCCCCTCGCCCAGAGCCGGTACCGTCATGTCGCCCACGACCGAGACCGACCGGCCGAGGTGGAACAGGCGCATGGCGAAACCCTTGAGCTGAAGCCCTTCGCGCCCGCCCGCATAGGTGCAGATATGACGCGCATTCGCGACGAGCCGGCAGGCTTCGTCCACTCGCGCGTCATCGATGCCGGACACGGCGCCGGCAAGCTCATCGATCGCAGACCGATACAAATCGCTCATGTCTATCCCCTCAGACGATGCCGCCGCCAGAGCCGCGCGAAGCCGGGCGCTCCTGCGACACACGCTGCCGATAGCCGCTCGTGCGGTACGCGGCGATCGGATCGATGGCGCCGCCCGCTTCCGACCGCGCCTTGGCGAGGATCGGCTCCACATCGAAGCGGAAGCCGGCTTTCAGCGTTTCGGAGGCCATGAGCGCGTCGTTCTCGTCCTGAAAGCCGCGCAGGGCCGCGCGATCCACCAGCAGCGCCTGCGCATAGGCGCGGCGGATTTCGCCGGCCGTACGGATCAGGCTTTCGATCGGGTCGGTGACGTTGTGCGACTGGTCGATCATGTAGGACGGACCCAGCGCGTCCAACCGTGCGCCGGCTTCCACCAGTTCGTTGAAGACGAGGAAGAGACGGAACGGATCGATCGAGCCGGCGTCGAGATCGTCGTCGCCATATTTGGAATCGTTGAAGTGGAAGCCGCCAAGCTTGCGGGAGTGAATGAGCCGAGAGACGATCTGCTCGATATTCACATTCGGTGCGTGGTGTCCGAGATCCACGAGGCAGAAGGCTTTCTCGCCCAGTTCCACCGCCGTCAGGTAGCTCGTGCCCCAGTCTTGCACCACCGTCGAATAGAACGCCGGCTCGTACATCTTGTGTTCCGAGAAGATGCGCCAGTCGGCGGGCAGACCCTTCGTGATCTCCTTCATCGCACCCAGATAACGCTCGAAGGACCGGCCGAGATCGCTCTGCCCGGGGAAGTTCGACCCGTCACCGATCCAGACGGTCAGCGCCTTGGAGCCGATCGCTTCGCCGATCGATACGGTTTCGAGATTGTGCTCCACGGCTTGCTGCCGTACGGCTGCGTCCGTATGCGACAGTGAGCCATACTTGTAGGACAGTGGCTGTCTCGGATCGTCGGGGTGATCCTGAAACGTATTGGAGTTCATCGCATCGAAGCCGAGCCCCAGTTCCTCGGCCTTGGCGCGCAGGTCGGCGGGCTCGGCCTTGTCCCAGGGGATATGCAGCGAGACGGCGGGAGTGGCGCGGCCGAGGTCGTTGATCACGGCACAGTCGTCCAGCTTCTCGAAGATGCCGCGCGGCTCGCCGCCGCCCGGGAAGCGAGCAAAGCGCGTACCGCCGGTCCCGACGCCCCAGGAGGGAATGGCGACCGTGAAGCCCGCGACCTTCCGCTTGATGTCGTCGATCGCAATGCCGCGTCGGTCCAGTCGCGCACCGAGCGCGGCGTAGTCGGCCTCCAGTGCCTCTTGGAACTGCTCGTTGCTCTTGTCGATAACGTCTCGATCGATCCGTGCGGCCATGCGCCGTCCTCCCCTGCCTTGGTGAAACTGCCCGGCCTCGTCTCCCGGCCGGGCGTGGTCTCTGGTTTCGGTGCCGATCAGCGCGTGAACGAGATCTGGTTGCCCGCGTCCACATTCACGATATTGCCGGTGGACTTGGCCGACAGGTCGCTCGCGAGGAAGTAGACCGCTTCCGCGATGTCCTCCGGGAAGACCGAACGCTTCAGGAGCGAGCGCTGACGATAGTGCTCCTCCAGCTGCTCCTCGCCGATCTTGGAGGACGCCGCGCGCTGCTCGCGCCACTCGCCGCTCCAGATCTTGGAGCCGCGCAGCACGGCGTCGGGGTTCACGGTGTTCACGCGGATGCCGGCCTCCGCGCCCTCCAGGGCGAGGCAGCGCGCCAGATGGATTTCCGCAGCTTTCGCCGTGCAATAAGCGGACGCGCCGGCGGAGGCCGCCAGACCGTTCTTCGAGGCGATGAAGACGATGGAGCCGCCAAGCTTCTGTCTGCGGAACAGCCGGAAGGCCTCGCGCGAGACGAGGAAATAGCCGGTCGCGAGAATGTCGATATTGCGGTTCCAGACCTCGAGAGTCGTATCCTCGATCGGCGAGGCCGAAGCGATGCCGGCGTTTGACACGAGAATGTCGAGGCCGCCAAAAGCCGTAGCGGCATCCTCGAAAGCCTTCGCGACCGCCGCCTCGTCGGTGACATTGGCGATGACGCCGCGCACCTGATCGGCTCCGAAGCGCTTGGCGAAATCGGCCCTTGCCGCGTCCAGCGCGCCGGCATCGATATCGGCTAGCACCACGCAGGCGCCCTCGCCCATCAGCCGCTCGGCTGTCGCGCGGCCGATGCCGCCGGCCCCGCCCGTTACGAAGGCGATGCGCCCGGCCAGCGATTTGGGCTTGGGCATACGCTGAAGCTTGGCCTCTTCCAGAAGCCAATACTCGATGTCGAAGGCTTCCTGCTCGGGCAGGCCCCGATAGGTGTCGACGCCGGATGCCCCGCGCATGACGTTGATGGCATTGACGTAGAACTCCGAGGCGATGCGCGCCGTCGCCTTATCCTTGGCAAACGACAGCATGCCGACGCCCGGAACGAGATAGATCACCGCGTTCGGATCGCGGATCGCCGGGCTGTTGTCGTGGCGGCAGCGCTCGTAATAGGCGCGATAGCCTTCGCGATAGGCTTCTACGGCCACATCCAGACCGCAGACCAGGGCATCCAGATCGCCGTTGTACGGCAGGACGAGCGGGCGGATCTTGGTGCGCAGGAAATGGTCGGGGCAGGATGTGCCGAGCGCGGCGAGCTCCTCCAGACGGTTCGAGCCGACGAATTCGAGAACGGCCGGTGAATCGTCGAAATGGCCGATCTTGCGCTCTTCGACGCCGATCCGCGCGCGGATTTCCGGCATGAGCCGCGCGGCGACCTGCCGGCGCTCGGCCACATCACGCGCCGGCCATTTCTCACCGCCGAAAGCCGGCTTGCCGGCCAGTTGTCCATCGAACCACTCGATGGCGCGATTGATGATGCGAAGCGTCGTCTCGTAGCACTCCTTCGCGGTCTCGCCCCAGGTGAAGAGGCCATGGCTTTCCAGGACGACACCCTTAGCGTGCGGGTTTTCCGCCGCGAAGCGCGAGAGGTCGAGCCCGAGCTGGAAGCCTGGACGACGCCAGGGCAACCAGCCGATCTCCTCGCCATAGATGTCTCGCGTCAGCTCGCGCGAGCGCCCGGTCGCCGCGATGGCAATCACCGCATCGGGATGCATGTGATCGACATGGGGGTACGGGAGATAGGCGTGCAGCGGCGTGTCGATGGAGGACGCGCGCGGGTTGAGATTGAAGGTACAGTGGCTGAGCAGGCCTACCATCTCGTCCTCATGCTCCGGCCCGCGATAGATGCCGCGCAGCTGCTCGAGCTTGGACTGGTAGAGCGTCGCGAAGCCGTCCAGCTTCATCGTGCCGACATCGCCGCCCGAACCCTTGACCCAGAGGACGGTGACGGTCTCACCGGTGAGCGGATCGCGTTCTTCGACCTTGGCCGAGGTGTTGCCACCGCCGTAATTGGTGATGCGCTTGTCCGAACCGAGAAGGTTCGAGCGATAGAGCAGTCGCTCCGACTCGCTCATGCCCGCCGCCTTGGCGTCGTCCCAGCGATTGTCCAAAAGCTTGGTGGTCATGGGCGAAAGCCTCCTCCTTCGGCAGCCGCGAAAGCCTCTCGCGACGGCGCGAACCATCCGCTCGCAATCCCCATCTGTCAACAGGATCGATCAAGTTCGATCATGTTGCGTTGCACAATGATTATTCGTGATCGAAGATGATTGACAGAAGACTGATAAGAGCGGAACGTCAGGTTCGGGAGGACAGGGAATGCACGAGCGGGAGCGTCATCGCATGATCCTGAGCGCCATTGAAGGGCGCTCGGTGGCGACCGTTCAGGACTTCGCCGCGCTGACGGGCGCCTCGGAAGCGACGGTCCGCCGTGACATCGCGCTGCTCGATTCGCAGAAGAAGCTCAGGCGCGTGCGGGGCGGCGCGGAAGCCTTGAAACAGGCTTTGCCTCGCGCCGTCTCCGGCGAAAGCTTCGGCACGCTCCAGACCCGCAACGCGCAGCAGAAGCTCGCCATCGCCCGCGAGGCCGCGCGCCTATGCGAGGATGACAGCGCCATCATCATCAATGGCGGCTCGACCACGTTCGGCATGGTGCATTACCTCACGGGGCTCCGTTTGCAGGTGCTGACCAATTCCTTTCCGATCGCCGAGCATCTCCTTCAGCATTCACAATGCGGCGTCCTGCTGCCGGCCGGCGCGGTCTATCGCGAGCAGGGCCTGATCCTCTCGCCGTTCGACGCGGACGGGATCGCGCATTTCCGCGCAAGGCGCATGTTCATGGGCGCGCAGGGCATTTCGCCGCTGGGCTTCGCGGAATCGGACCCGCTCATCATCCAGTCCGAACAGCGCCTCATGCGGCAGGCCGATGAGCTGGTGATCCTGGCCGATGCCAGCAAATTCGCCGATCGCTCCAGCTTCATCATCGCGCCGCTGGAGCGGGCCGACATCCTCATCACCGACGAGCGGATCGACGACCGCTCCGCTGCCATGATCGAAAGCGCCGGGCTTCGCCTGATCGTGGCAGTGCTGGAGCCCAAGGGCGAGCCACCGAGGAGCGAGTCATGAGCGCCGACAGCGTGGAAACCTACGCCTTCCGTATGCGGCTTCACCCTCACCAGGCGGACGCGTACAAAGCGCGACACGATGCCATTCCGGCCGAACTCGTCGCCCTGCTGCGCGAGGCCGGCGTCAGCGACTATTCGATCTTTCTCGACCCCGAGACGAACTGCCTCTTCGGCGTCCTGAAGCGCCCGCGCGATCACGGCATGGCGGCCTTGCCGGACCATCCCGTGATGCAGCGCTGGTGGGCCGCGATGGCCGATATCATGGACACCCATCCCGGAAACGAGCCCGTGGCCGTGCCGCTCGTGCCGATGTTTCATATGGATTGAGCCATGAGCGATGCGCCCCGCTTCGTCGCCGTCGTCGATATCGGAAAGACCAATGCCAAGCTGGTGCTGCACGACCTCAGCGAGCGGTGCGACCTCGCTGTCCGTTCGCGCCCTAACATCATCCGGCAAGACGGTCCCTATCCGCATTACGATACGGACGCGCTTTTCGCCTTTCTGATCGAAAGTCTCGCCGCCTTCTCAACCGAGCCCAGGCTGGACGCCATCTCGATCACTGCGCACGGTGCTTCGGTCGCTTTGGTCGGAGGCGAGGACCTAGCCCTTCCCGTGATCGACTACGAGGCGCCGCTGGAGGGAAGCGAAGCCTATGATGCGATCCGGCCAAACTTTGCCGAAACGCTGTCCCCCGCCATGGCGAACGGATTGAATGTCGGGCGTCAGCTTTTCTGGCTCCAGACCCGCTTTCCCGAACGCTTCGCCGCGACCCGGCACATTCTCACCTATCCACAATATTGGGCCTATCGGCTGACGGGCTTGGCGGCCTGCGAGGCGAGTTCGCTGGGAAGCCACACCGACCTCTGGTCGCCCGAGCGCGGTGACTTCTCCTCGCTGGTGGATCGAATGGGCTGGCGCGCTCTGTTTGCGCCGCTGCGCAGCGCCTTCGATCGTTTGGGTCCGTTGAAGTCGGACCTCGCCGAACGGATCGGCTTGGGGGGGCAAGAAATCCCTGTCTTCTGTGGCATTCACGATTCCAACGCATCGCTTCTGCCTCATCTCCTGACGCGGCAGGCCCCTTTCGCCGTCCTGTCCACGGGAACCTGGGTCGTCGGATTCTCCATTGGCGGTGAAGCGAAAGCGTTCGATCCCGACCGGAACATGCTGGCCTATGTCGATGCCTTCGGCCGCCCGGTGCCCTCGGCCCTGTTCATGGGCGGGCGCGAATTCGACATCCTGACGGACCGCTCGCCGGAAACGCCGGGAGACGACGTGGTGAAAGCCGTGATGGCGCGCGGGCTGATGGTGACACCGCCGATCACAACGGGAACTGGCCCATTCCCGCACGGCCAGGGCGGTTGGTCGCACCCGTCTCACAACCTATCGGCGGCCGAGCGTACCGCCACTGCGAGCCTTTACGTGGCTCTGATGGCCTATGAAAGCCTTACGTTGATCGGCGCGGCGGGGCCGACCATCGTGGAAGGGCCGTTCGCGCGCAACGCGCTGTTCCTGCGGGCGCTCGGAGGCCTGACGGGTCGGCCGGTTTTCGCACCGACGCAGGGCACGGGCACCAGCGCGGGCGCCGCGCTTCTGGCGTCGGGGCGCGACGGCGCAAAGCCACAAGGGCCTGATGACACGCCGCTAGCGCTCGCGTCTTTGCCGGGTCTGTCCGACTACGCGGCGCGTTGGCGCGAGCGGCTGAATGCGATGGAGGGCATATCGCCATGAGCATGTCCGCGTCACGCGCGCTTATGCTGGAGCCGACGCCACCGAACGGGCCGGCCTTGGAGGTGATTCTCTGCGGACCGCGCGAGTCCTTCCGCTGGGCCACGCATGATTATCCGCATCACCTCGCCAAATGGCACTGCCACCCGGAATACGAGTTGCATCTCATCCGTGAGAGCTCCGGCCGCATGATGATCGGGGATCATGTCGGCCCGTTCGAGGCCGGAAGCCTGATCCTGACCGGGCCGAACCTCCCGCACAATTGGGTCAGCGCCATTGAGCCCGGCACAAGCTTACGCGAGCGCGACGTGCTGGTGCAGTTCAGCGGCGAGATCGCGGATCGTCTGTCCCACGCCTTTGCTGAGTTCGCCGAGGTCGCCGCCCTGCTGCAGGAGGCGGCTTTCGGCGTCGAGTTCATCGGCGAGACGGCCGAACGAGGGCGCAAGAAACTTTGCGACATCGGCGAGTTGGAAGGTCCGCATCGACTGCTCGCATTTCTGAGCCTGATGGCAGACCTCGCCACCTGCCGGGCGGAACGGCGCACGCTATCGAGATGCGCGCCCGCGCTTGGCCTTCACACCAGCGCCTCGCGCAAGCTGGAGCGCGTGATCGCGTTTCTGGGCGCGCATTTCCGCCGAGACATCGCGCTGCAGGAAGCCGCGGATGTCTGCAACATGGAGGCGACAGCCTTCTCGCGCTTCTTCAAGCATCAGACCGGACACAATTTTTCGGCCTATGTGAACCATCTGCGCGTGCAGGCCGCCTGTCAGCTTCTCGCCACCAGCGACAAGTCGATCACCGATATCTGCTTTGAAACCGGCTTCAACAACACTGCCAATTTCAACAGGCGATTCTTCATGGTCTGCGGAGAGACGCCCAGCGGTTACAGGGCAACGACACGCCGTATCCAGCGCCCTCCCCTGATGCAGCGTGCAACAGCCTAGCCCGAAGAAACGCAAGAAAGTTTGGAAACCCGCCTGAATTGGTGTCGCGATCCGCGACGAGGCTGCATAGCATCCATTCCAACACTGCATGACAAGGAGAGGCCATCGGATGTCTTCCGTCGCCCCTGTTCCTACGGTCGATCCGACCGACCAGCGCGCCCTCGTGCTCGAAGCCAAGGACCAGCTTTCGCTTCGCGATTTCCAGCTGGACGAGCCGCTCGGGCCTCACGACGTTCGCATCGCCATCCACACGGTCGGTATCTGCGGCTCGGACGTGCATTACTACACCCATGGCGCTATCGGCCCCTTCGTGGTGCGCGAGCCCATGATCCTCGGCCATGAGGCGTCCGGGATCGTGACCGAGACCGGCTCGGCGGTGACGACGCTGAAAGCCGGCGACCGCGTCTGCATGGAGCCCGGCATTCCCGATCCGAACGGGCGCGCGACGCGGCTTGGCCTCTACAATCTCGATCCCGCCGTGCGCTTCTGGGCCACACCGCCGATCCATGGCGTGTTGCGCCCGAGCGTCGTGCATCCGGAAGCCTTCACCTTCAAACTGCCCGATAACGTGACCTTCGCCGCCGCCGCCATGGTGGAACCCCTGGCGGTGGGCGTTCATGCCGTCACCAAGGCCAAGGCCGCGCCCGGCCATATCGCGGTCGTGATCGGCGCCGGACCGATCGGTCTTGTCACGGTGCTCGCCGCGCTCGCAGGCGGCTGCGCGCATGTGATCGTCAGCGATGTGGACGACACGAAGCTCGAGATCGCTCGCAAGCTCGGCTCGGTCTCCACTGTCAACGTGTCGCGCGAAAACCTAGCCGAGGTCGTGAAGGCCCGCACCGAGGGTTGGGGCGCGGATGTGATCTACGAATGCGCCGGCTCCGAGCGGGCGATCGCCGATATTTTCGAACCGCTCTGCCCCGGCGGCGTGGTGGTCTTCGTCGGCATCCCGCTGTCCAACCCCGCCTATAACGTGTCGGCCGCCATGCTGAAGGAAGCGCGGGTCGAGCACGTGTTCCGCTATGCCCATGTCTTCCCGAGATGCGTGGCGATGCTGGCCTCCGGCGCGATCGACGTCTCGCCCCTCATCACGCGGACCTATCCGTTCGAGAAGAGCGTCGAGGCGTTTCAGGACGCCGCGTCCGCCCCCAAGGGGCAGGTCAAGATGCAGATCACCATGGGTCTCCCCGGCGCATAGCGCCGGCCTACCGGCCGCGATCACGAAAGCTTTGGGAGGAGCCCTATGAATTTCGAAGGTAAGACCGTCATCGTCACGGGCGCAGGCAAGGGCATCGGCCGGCGCACGGTGGAGCTTCTGACGCAGCGCGGCGCCAAGGTCGTCGCGCTATCCCGCTCACAGGCCGATCTCGACAGTCTCGCCGCCGAGACAGGCGCGCGCGGCCTCAGCGTCGATCTCGGCAACGCCGCGGAGACACGTCGGATCACCGCCGAGGCCCTGCCGGCCGACATGCTGGTCAATTGCGCGGGCATCAACATTCTCGAACCGTTCCTGGAGATGAAGGACGAGTCCTTCGACACGGTTCAGGCCGTGAACGTGCGCTCGGCCGCTATCGTCTCGCAGGTCTTCGCGAGGGATCTGGTCGCCCGAAAGGCCAAGGGCGCGATCGTCAACGTCTCGTCCATCTCGTCCTTTCTCGGCTTTCGCGATCACGCCGCCTATTGCGCCTCCAAGGGCGCGATGGATGGGCTGACGCGGGTCATGGCGAACGAGTTGGGGCCGCACGGCATTCGCGTCAATTCCGTGGCGCCTGGCATTACCTTGACCGATCTCGCCCGCGTCGCCTGGGAAGCGCCGGAGAAGGGCGGCCCCATGCTGGCACGCACCCCGATCGGTCGTTTCGCCGAAACCGAGGACGTGGCGGAGGTCATCCTGTTCCTCTTGAGCGACGCGGCGGCCATGCTGACCGGCGTGACGCTGCCGATCGACGGAGGCTTCCTTGCCAACTGACGCCGCGCCCATCATCGCGCTGCGTGGCGTCGAGAAGTCCTTCGGCCCGGTCCAGGTGCTGCGCGGCGTCGATTTCGATCTGCGCGCCGGCGAGGTCCATGCTCTGATGGGCGAGAATGGCGCGGGCAAGTCCACCATGATCCGCCTCATGTCGGGGGCCCATCAGCCCAATTCCGGCACGGTGGAAGTGGACGGCGCGCCCGTACGTTTTTCAGGCCCCGGTGAGGCGAAGGCGTCCGGCATCGCCGTCGTCCATCAGGAGCTCCTTCTGTTTCCGGCGATGACGGTGGCTGAGAACATCTTTCTCGGCCATGCGCCCAAGACCGGGCGCGGCCTGATCGACTGGAACGAGATGCGCCGCAAGGCGCGCGCCATTCTGGACCGGCTCGACTGCCCCGATCTGGACGTGGACGAGAAGGTCTCCCGCCTCTCGGTCGCCAACCGGCAGCGCGTCGAGATCGCCCGCGCCCTGTCGCGCGACGCGCGCGTTCTCATCATGGACGAGCCGACGGCCGCGCTCGCCGAGGCCGATGTGCGCCGGCTGCTCGATGTCGTGCGCTCGCTGCGGGCGGAGGGTGTCGGCATCATCTATGTCAGCCACCGCATGAACGAGATTTTCGAAATCTCGGACCGCATCACGGTGTTGCGCGATGGCAAGACGATCGACACGCGCGCCGCCAATGACGTGACCGAAGCCGCCCTCGTCTCCATGATGGTCGGCCGCGACATTCACCAGCTCTTCCCCAAGGACACGATTCCGCTCGGCGAAACGGTGCTGGAGGTCAAGAACCTCGCTCATGCCGGCAAGGTCAGCGACGTGTCCTTTTCCGTGCGCGCGGGCGAGATTCTCGGCATTGCCGGCCTCGTCGGCTCGGGGCGAACGGAGCTGGCGCAAACCATCTTCGGCGTGACGCCGGCGACCTCGGGCGACATCCTGATCGACGGACAAGCGGTCACGGTCGGCAGCGTGCGCGAGGCCATCGCCCATCGTATTGCCTATGTGCCGGAGGACCGCGCCCAGCACGGCCTCGTGCGCCCGCAGACGATCCGCGAAAACGTCTCCATGGCGATCCTGAACCGGCTGACCCGGCGCGGCGTGGTCGATACCACGCGCGAAACGGCGATCGCAGCCGACGCCATCCAGCGCTTCGCGATCCGCGCACGCGGCCCCGGGCAAGTCGTGGCCCAGTTGTCGGGCGGCAATCAGCAGAAGGTGGTGATCGCCAAATGGCTCGCCACCGATCCTCGCATTCTCATTCTCGATGAGCCGACGCGCGGCGTCGATGTCGGGGCCAAGACCGAAATCCATAAGCTGATGAACCAACTCGCCGCCCAAGGCCTCGCCATCATCATGATCTCCAGCGAATTGCCGGAAGTGCTCGGCATGAGCGACCGCGTGCTGGTGATGAATGGCGGGCGCATGTCCGCGATCCTGCCACGCAGCGAGGCGACGCCCGAGGTGGTCGGCTCGGCCATGATGACGGGACACGCCGCATGACCGGCCCTTCTCTTTCCCGCCGCCTGTCCGGCTCGGGGCAGGAAATCCTGCTGCTGCTGGCCATCGTCGCTCTGTTTCTCGTGGTCGGCTGGCTCAACCCGCGCTTTGTCTCGCAGAACAACCTGACCTCGATCTTCGTCGGCAACGCCTATATCGCGGTCGCCGCGATCGGCATGTCCATGGTCATCATCTCCGGCCATATCGACGTATCCGTCGGCGCGCTGATCGGGGTTCTCGCGACGGTCAGCGGCCTTCTCGTCACCAATGGCTATCCTGTCTGGGTGGCCTGGCTGCTACCCGTCTTGATCGGCGGGGCGGTCAATGCGCTGCTCGGCGCCGTCATCGCCTATCTCAAGGTGCCCTCAATCATCGCGACACTCGCCATGCTCTCGATCCTGCGCGGCGGGCTCATCACGGCCACGGGCGGTGCCTGGATTTCCGGCCTGCCACCGGAGTTCCAGCTCGCGCAATTTCGCCTTTTCGACATCCCCTCGCCCGTCTGGTTCATGGTGGTGATGACGATCGTCGCGGCCTTCCTCTTGCGCTCTACCGCCTTCGGGCGCTCGATCTACGCGGTCGGCGGCAATGGCGAGGCGGCGGAAGCCGAGGGCATCCCCTATAACCGAACGATCGTGAAGGTCTTCACCATTCACGGCATGATCGCTGGGGTATCTGCCATTCTCTTCGCGACGCAGCTTCAGGTGATCCAGTCCACCGTTCCGAACGGGCTCGAACTCATCATCATCACGGCTTCGGTGGTCGGCGGCGTCTCGATCCTAGGCGGCATCGGCACGGTGACCGGCTCGACGCTGGCGGCCATTCTCTTCGCAGCCATCGGCTCGTCGCTGATCTTCCTGAACGTCTCGGCCTACTGGCTGCGCGCGGTTCAGGGCATTCTGATCCTCGCCACCGTGCTCATCGACATGGCGCGGCGCGGGCGGACGGGCTGAGGAGGTATATCATCATGGCTCTTCGCTCTCTTCTCCGCCACGAGGCGCTTCTGGCCCTCATCCTCGCTGTCGCGCTCGCGGTTCTCGCCGTCGACAACGAGCGCTTCTTCACCGCAGCCAACCTCCTCAACCAGGGTCGCCTGATGACGGAGGTCGGGCTGATCGCGGTGGTGATGACCTTCGTCATCATCACGGGCGGCATCGATCTCTCGGTCGGGTCCATCCTTGGGCTCTGCGCCATTCTGGTCGGTGTGTTCTGGAAGACGCTCGGCTTGCCACTGCCCGTCGCCATAGTGCTCTGCCTCGTGGTCGGGACGCTCGCCGGGTTTGTGAACGGGCTGATCGTCACGCGCTTCCGCGTGCCACCTTTGATTGCGACGCTGGCGACGCTCGCCCTTTATCGCGGTCTGGCGGAAGGCATCAGCCAGGCCCAGTCGATCCGCGGCTACCCGTCTTGGTTCTTCGTACTGGGTCAGGGCAATGTTCTGGGCGTGCCGACGCAACTCTGGCTACTCGCCATCGTCGCCCTCGTCGGCTTCTTCATCCTGCGCTTCACGGCTTTCGGCCGCGCCACCTATGCCATCGGCAACAACGAGATGGGCGCGGAGTTTTCGGGCATCGACGTGGTGCGCACGAAGCTTCTAATCTACTCGGCTTCGGGCTTCGTCTCGGCGCTTGCCGCCCTCGTCTTCGTGTCTCGCGTCTCCACCACGCGCTCGGACATGGGCACGGGCATCGAACTCGACGTGATCACTGCGGTGGTTCTCGGTGGCACCTCGATCTTCGGCGGGCGCGGGCTCGTGGTCGGGACGCTGATCGGCCTGTGCCTCGTGCAGGTTCTGAAGAACGGCCTCGCGCTGTCGGGCGTCAAAGGCGACGGCACGATCGTCATCATCGGGTTCGTGCTGATCGCGGCCGTTCTCGTTTCCAATCTTCTTCGTCGCTATTCCAGCGATTGAGAGTGGCCTTCGGCCCCTCGGGAGGGGGTCGGTTCACAACCGTTCCATTTGGGAGGAATAACAATGCGCACCATGCTCGCCCTGCTTCTGGGCACCAGCCTTCTCACCGCTCCGGCCATGGCGCAGAGCGCCTGGACCGGCGGCGACGGCGCGCCGGCCAATCCGCTCGCCTGCGACGCCTCGGTCACGCCCGTTCCCCCTGGCGAATACAATGGCGGCACGCCGACCGGCGCGCCCGATCGCAAGGGCAAGCCGCTCAAGGTGGTCGATATTCCGAAGCTCGTGGGCGTCGGCTATTTCAACTCGACTGCGCAGGGCATTCAGGAAGCCGCCAAGGAAACCGGCTCGATGACCGTCACGACCGACGGTCCGACCAAGGCCAATATCGACGAGCAGATCACCTTCATCGACAATTACATCACGTCGGGCGTGGACGGCATTCTCTTCGCCGCGAACGATCCGGTGGCCATCGCGCCGGTTCTGAAGCGTGCGCTGGAAGCGGGCATCAACGTCGTCGGCTATGACGCGGATGCGGAAGCCGACGCGCGCCAGTGGTTCGTCAATCAGGCGCAGCCGAACGGCGTCGCCAAGGCGCTCATCGATCAGCTAGCCTCCGAAGTCGGCGAAGACGCCTCCTTCGCCATCGTCACCTCGACCTTCACGACGCCCAACCAGTCCCGCTGGATCAGCGAGATGCAGGGCTATGCCGAGAAGTGCCACCCGAAGCTGAAGTTCCTGGAGACGGTGGAAGCGCAGGAGGACAACATCCTGTCCTTCAATCAGGCGCAGACGCTAATCAACAAATATGGCGACGAGTTGAAGGGCATCCTCGGCATGACCTCGGTCGCGACGCCCGCCGCCGCCGAAGCCGTTCAGCAGAACAAGCTCTGCGGCAAGGTGTCGGTGGTCGGCCTCGCCCTCCCCAACGCGATGAAGCCCTATATCAACGGCGACTGCATCAAGTCGACGGTGCTTTGGTCGACCGTGGATCTCGGCTATGCCGCAGGCCTCGCCATGCGCGCGGTTGCGGACGGCACGTTGAAGCCGGGCGACACGAGCTTCAAGGCCGGGCGTCTGGGCGATCTACAGATCGTCAACCAGAGCCAGATTCTGCTCGGCGCGCCGAAGGTCTTCACCAAGGCCGACATCAACAACTTCGACTTCTAAAACCGAACATGGCGCGGCTTTTCGAAGCCGCGCCACCTAGCCTCAATCCGATGGCTCGACCTGTCCGCGATGCTGAAGCCAGCGCGCCATGAGCAGGCAGAGAAAGGCCCAGGTCGCGCCGGCGCACCAACCGGCCAGAACGTCGGTGGGGTAATGCACCCCAAGATAAACCCGGCTCGCACCGATAAGCAGCGTCAGCACGACCGCGACGCCGATGAGATAGGCCCGCATCACGAAGCGCTCTTCCGTTCGCGCAAGCAGTGCGCCGAGCGTCAGATAGGTGACGGCCGAAAGCATGGCGTGCCCGCTCGGGAAGGACAGGCTGTGAACGTCCACGAGATGGCCGACGACATCCGGCCTTTGCCGGTCGAAGAAAACCTTCAGCACATTCGACAAAGCCGTTCCGCCCACCACCGCTCCGAAGACGAGCAGCGCAGCGGCGCGCTTGCCGTTGAGCAGCAGATAGGCGACGGCCGCGACGAGGATCATGGTCAGGACGGTATAGCCGCCGAGCGCAGTGATATCCCGCAGCGCCGCTTCCAGCCAGAACGGGCCGATCGGATCGTCCGGTCGGCCGGGCTCGCGCAAGGCGCGCAGGATCGCGTCGTCGAAGGCGTGCGTATCCCCTTCCCGCACCTCGCCGGCAATGGACAGAAATCCGAACAGTCCGCCGGACAAGCCGACGAGCCAAAGCAGGAGCTTGGCTTCGATCCGGCCAAGGATCGGCAGGCGGCGAAAACGGGACGAAGAGGGCGCGCCGGGCGCGGTCGATCGATCGGTCATGCCATCGAGATATAGCCGGCTCTCGAGCCGGCGAGAGGGAGAGCCGGGCCTTGGCCCGGCTCCCGCAGAATTTATTGCGCACCCTTGCTCTTCAGCCAGTCACGTAACTCGCCGATCTCGCGCTCCTGCGAGGCGACGACGTCTTCGGCGATCTTGCGGATCGTCGGGTCGTTCTCACCGCTGGCGAGATAGGCATTGGCCATGTCGATCGCGCTTTGATGATGCGGGATCATCATGCGCGCGAAATCGACGCCCGGTTGGCCGGACATCGGCATGGCGGACATATCCGCATCCATGCGCTTCATGGCCTGCATATAGGCCTGCGACGCCTCGGAATGTGCCCCGCTATGGGCGGAATGATCCTGCGCGAATGCGGGAACGCTGGTGACAGCGAGCAGAACGGAGAGAGCGATCGAGGTCCGGTTCATGGTTCAAGCCGCCATCTTCCGGCATTCGTCCGCGCAATGGCGGCAGGCCGCGACGCAGGCGTCCATATCGCCCACACGCTCGCAATCATCCGCGCAGGCCGCACAGATCTCGGCGCAGGCCGAGCAGGAATGCCGGTGCGCATCCGTTCCCAGAAGCATCAGATGCGCCGACGCCCGGCACATCTCCGCGCAGGCGAGCATCAACCGAAAATGCGCGGGCTCCGTATGCGGGCCGCCCGCCTCCAGGCAATGATGCGAGGCGGAGGAGAGGCAGGTCTTGTAGCAATCGAGGCAGGCGTCGATGCAGGCCTGCATATCCATTTTCATGGGGTTCATCGTGAAATCCTTTGAATGGCGGGGGTCCGCTCGGCGTCGGTGTGGCGCTCGAGGTCTGGACCGGGAATAAAACGGGGCTCGAAGACTTTCAGGCTCGCGGCGGTGGCGCGAGAACGGGCGGCGTCACCCCGTGTGGGGCGATCTGGAGCACGAGCGGCATACGAGCCGAGCGCATAAGCGGCCTTGCCGCGGACAGAAGCGCGAACGGCGCGACGGGCACGCAATGAAACAAGCAGCATGGCCCGTTCATCGCACTGCCCGGAGGGGTACCATGATGGTCCGAGAGCATGGTGGCTTCGGCGCAGGGCTTGGCGGAATGAATCTGCGCGTGACCGCCTGTTGGAAAGCCCGCCGCCGCCAGCAGAAAGGCCAGCACCATGAACAGGCGAAGGCCGCAGCCGTTGAGTGCTGCGGCTTGAGAGCGTGATCTCGAGAGGGTTCGCGCGAAGGACATCGGGTTCAGACTTGTCGCGGTCCCGCTCGAAATCAAGCCGCCATCTTGGTCACATGACCCTTGCCATGCCCTTCAAAATCGCCACGTCATCCTCGAAACAGGAGCGCAGAACGGCATGAGCGAACCCAACGATCCCGACCATCCCGACACCAAGCTCACCCGTACCAAGGAAAGCTGGGCGCGCGAGGGGCGCTTCCTGACGGGCCGCCACGCCCGCCCCGAGACGGAACGTCTGCCGCCGGGTCAGCATCTCGTCAAGAACTGGCCGGTTCTCGATCTCGGCCTTCTGCCACAGGTCGACGAAAGTCAGTGGAAGCTGACGATCAACGGAGCGGTGGAGAATGTGCAGGTCTGGGATTGGACCGCCTTTCAGGCGCAGCCCCAAAGCGAGGAAGTGACGGATATTCACTGCGTCACCACATGGTCGCGCTACGACAATCATTGGAAGGGCGTTTCGACGCGCGATCTCCTGGAGATCGTAAAGCCGAAGCCCGACGCCGCCTTCGTGGTCCTGTCCTCCTATGACGGGTATACCACAAATCTTTCTCTTGAGGATTTCGCCGCGCCCGACGCGATGCTCGTTCACGCATGGGAGGGCCAGCCGCTGACGGCCGAGCATGGCGGCCCGGTGCGCCTCATGGTCCCGCATCTTTATTTCTGGAAGAGTGCGAAATGGTTGCGCGGCATCGAGTTCCGCAACCGCGACCAGCCGGGCTTCTGGGAGGTGCGTGGCTATCATAATCGCGGCGACCCCTGGGCCGAGGAGCGCTATTCCGACTAATCCGAGGCTGGTCTTCCTCAGCCGCCCGCCCCACACTCCCCTACGCCGGCGGCAACGCCGGGCATGGGAGGGAGAGATTCGATGGATATGGGCTTGGGCGGCAAGGTTGCCGTGATCACCGGCGGTTCGGTCGGCATCGGGCTGGCCGTGGCCGAGGCGCTGGCAGCGGAGGGCGCATACGTGCTCCTCGTCGCACGTGGAGCCGAGCGGGTCGAGGCGGAAGCTGCGCGCATCGCCAGCCAATATGGTGTCGAGGCGCTGGGTCTTGCGGCCGATGTCGCGACGCCCGAGGGCACGGCGGCCGTGATCGAAGCGGCACAGACGCGGTTCGGCGGCGCGAACATTCTGATCAACAATGCGGGCACCGGCTCGAACGAGACGGTGATGGAGGCCCCGGACGAGAAATGGCAGTCCTACTGGGACCTGCATGTCATGGCCGCCGTGCGTCTGGCGCGCGGGATCGCGCCACAGATGAAACGGCGGGGCGGCGGGGTGATCCTTCACAACGCCTCGATCTGCGCGGTGCAGCCGCTCTGGTACGAGCCCATCTACAACGTCACCAAGGCCGCCTTGATGATGTTCTCCAAGTGCCTCGCGACCGAGTTGATCCCCGATAACATCCGGGTCAACTGCATCAATCCCGGCCTGATCCTGACGCCCGATTGGAAGAAGACCGCGCGTCAGCTGACGGAGAATTCAGGCGGCGACTGGGAAGGCTATCTCCAGGGCGTCGCCGACGAGCACGCCGCCATCAAGCGCTTCGGCTCGCCGGAGGAACTGGCGAATTTCTTCGTGTTCCTCTGCTCCGACAAGGCGAGCTACTCGGTTGGCTCGACCTATTTCGTCGATGGCGGAATGCTGCGCACGGTTTGAATGTCAGGTCGCCGGGCCGAGATAGGTGTCGATCAGCTGCTCGACTCTCATATCCCGCGCCCGGCCCGTCTGCCCGCCGATGACCACGACGATGACGCCCCGCCCGTTGCGGCGCGCGGAGGCGACGAGATTGAAGCCCGAGGCGTTGACGAAGCCGGTCTTCATTCCGTCGACGCCCGGAACGCGGCCGAGGAGCTTGTTGGTCGAGATATAGTGCCGGCCGGCATAGTCGAAGCTCTCCGTCGAGAAGAGCGGCACGAAGCCGGGGAAGCGCTTGCGGATCTGGAGCGCCAGCACCGCCATGTCGCGCGCGGTCGAGATTTGCAGATCGTCCGGCAGGCCCGAAGGCGTCACGAAGTTCGAGCGGCGCATCCCGATCTGGCGGGCGGTCATGTTCATCCGCCGCGCGAAAGCCTCTTCCGACCCATCGGCGAGATTTTCAGCCACAACAGTCGCGACGTCGTTGGCCGACTTCACGGCCAGCGCGTACATAGCGTCGCGCACCTTAATCGTGGAGCCGGGGCGCAGGCCGAGCTTGGAGGGAGGCCGCGAGGCGGCATGGGTCGAGACGACGAGATCGGTGTCGAGCGTCACGCGCTTGGCCTCGATCGCCTCGAACAGAAGATAGAGCGTCAGAAGTTTGGACAGGGAGGCGGGATGGCGCAGCCCGTCCGGATCGTCGCTGAAGAGCACCTTGCCCGAATCGGCGTCCACGACGATGGCCGAGCCCGCGCGCACCGGCACGATCTCGCCATTGCCGACTTGGAAGGCCGGTGCCTTCGACTGCGCGGACAGGCCGGCCGCCAGATCGTTGCGCGACAGATCGACGGACTGACAACCAGCCAGTCCGAGAGCCAGAAGGGCCGCGACGAGGCGGGTCGAGACGCGGGCGGAGATGAACGACACGGGAACGTCCGAACGGCTGGCGCGCACGAGGGATCGCGCGGCGCATAAGGTTGCGCCCGGCCGATGTCCGGGCGTTGCAAATCAATCCGAGGGTGGTCCCAACATGGTTTCGTTCCAGTTAAGCCGAACGACAGTCAGCCGGGTAAACCAACCCGCCGCGCCGTTCTCTCACAGAGGAATTGTTCCATGTCATCGACGCAAACGCCCGTCTGGTTCATCACAGGCTGCTCCACTGGCTTCGGCCGCGAACTGGCGAAGCTGGTGCTGAATCGCGGCTGGAACGCCGTCGTCACCGCGCGCGACAAGTCGCGTCTTTCCGATCTGACGGAAGGACATGGCGAGCGCGCGCTGGCTGTCGATCTCGACGTGACGGACGAGCAGGCGATCGACGCCGCCGTGAAGGAAGCCGAGGCGCGGTTCGGCCGGATCGACGTTCTCGTCAACAATGCCGGCTACGGCTATCAGGCCTCGATCGAGGAAGGCGACGCCCAGGAAATCCGCGATCAGTTCGACGCCAATGTCTTCGGCCTCTTCGCCATGACGCGCGCGGTGCTGCCCATCATGCGCCGGCAGAGCAAGGGCCATATCCTGAACCTCACGTCGCAGGCGGGCTTCATCGGATTTCCGGGCTCGGGATACTATGCCGCGACGAAACACGCGGTGGAGGGCTTCTCGGATGCGCTTCTGGCCGAGGTGAAGCCGCTCGGCATTTCCGTCACCTGCGTCGCGCCCGGCCCGTTCCGCACCGACTGGGCCGGCCGGTCGCTGCGCCAGACGCCCAACCGGATCGAGGCCTATGCGCCGACGGCGGGCGCGCGGCTGAAGGGCACGGCCGACATCAGCGGCAAGCAGGCGGGGGATCCCGTGCGCGCCGGCGAGGCGATGATCCGCGTAACCGAGATGGCCGAGCCGCCGCGCCACCTCGTCCTCGGACGCATCGCTTATGACGGCGTGACGGCAAAGCTGCGCGAGCGCCTCGCCGAAATCGAGCGGTTGAAGAGCGAGAGCCTGTCGGCCGACTTCCCGGAGTAAAGGATCAGCGGCGGATCAGCCGCCGTTCTTCTGGATCAGCTCTTCGATCGACATGTCCGGGAGGGTCGCCTCCCGGCTGGGCGGTGGCGGTAGCCTGCCGCCGCGCCCGGCCGCCACCTGGCGAGCGATGCGGCTGGTCTGCGTCGGGGTCGTCATGATGGCGGGGGCCGGCGTCTGGGCGGCCGCGATGGCGGCGGCCGCGCGTTCGGGCGGGTTGTAGGGCAGCCGCCCTTCCCGCTCGGCACGCTCGCGTTCGGCCACCATGAACTGCGTCTGGGTGGCGTCGCGCCGCTTCTCGTAGAAGGCGTTCCCACCCTGAATCGTCAGGTAGTTCATGTTCTTATAGGGGTAGGAATAGCCCGCGGTATGAAAGAACATGGCCTTCTGGACGCGCGAATGGCGCTCGCCGTGCAGGACGCGCCGCGCCGTGCGCTTGGCGAGATCGCCGCCCCGGCCCATGGGCTTGGTCAGGACGCCCGGCGCGAACTGGTTGGGCTGGCCGACGACGCCGCAAACCGATTTGGGATAGCGGCCCGATTCCAAGCGGTTCATCACCACCGTGCCGACGGCCATCATCCCCTCCTCGCTGGAGCGGTTGCTTTCGAAATACATGGCCCGCGCGAGGCACTCCTCCGAACTCATCCCTGGCTGGACCGTGGCGCAGCCGCCGGCCGCCGCCAGACTTCCCAAGGCCAGACAGAGAAGGATGGAGCGGCTGGAGGGCATGAGATTTCCGAAGGCGATGTGACCCAGAAGCCCCAAGTCTCGCAGCATAGGCTTAACGAGCGGTTGTCGCGCACCCGAGAATGCGAAAGGGCGCCCCGCGAGGCTCGCGGAGCGCCCTTCCCAAATCCGTAAAAACGGGCGGAAGTTAGAGGAGAGCCGAGACGGCTTCGCGCTCTTCCACCAGTTCGGCCACCGTGCGATCGAGCATCTGCTGGGCGAACGCGTCGAGCTTCAGGCCCTGAACGCGCTCGTAGGAGCCGTTCGAGCAGATCACCGGGACGCCGGCCATGATGCCCTCGGGGATGCCGTAGGAGCCATCAGACGAGATGCCCATGGAGACCCAGTCGCCGTTCGAGCCGGAGATCCAGTCGCGCATGTGGTCGATGGCGGCATTGGCCGCCGAAGCCGCCGAGGACGCGCCGCGCGCTTCGATGATCGCCGTGCCGCGCTTGGCGACGGTCGGGATCAGCGTGTCCTTGTACCAGGCTTCGTCGCCGATCACCTGCGGCAGCGGCTTGCCGTCGGCTGTGGCGTTGGCCCAGTCGGCGAACATGGTCGGCGAATGGTTGCCCCACACGACGAACTTTTCGATCGCATCGACGCTGACGCCCGCCTTCTTGGCGAACTGCGTCAGGGCGCGGTTATGGTCGAGCCGCAGCATGGCGGTGACGTTCTCGGTCGGGAAATCCTTGGCGTTGGCGGCCAGGATCATGGCGTTCGTGTTGGCGGGATTGCCGACCACGATCACCTTGGCGTCGCGCTTGGCGCCTTCGTTGAGGGCGCGGCCCTGGGTGCGGAAGATCTCGGCATTGGCCGATAGCAGGTCGCGGCGCTCCATGCCCTGCGTGCGCGGACGCGAGCCGACGAAGAAGCCGGCGTCGATGTCGCGGAAGGCGGTCGCCGGATCGTCCGTGATGGTGACGCCCTGCAGAAGCGGGAAGGCGCAGTCTTCGAGTTCCATGACGACGCCCTGAACGGCCTTCTGGGCCTGCGGCAGGTCGAGGAGCTGAAGCACGACGGGCGTATCCTTGCCGTAGACGTCGCCATTGGCGATGCGGAACAGCAGGGAGTAGCAGATCTGACCGGCCGCGCCGGTGACGGCGATGCGTTTGGGCTGCGTCATGGGAATACCTTTCGCTCCTGGCATGGGACCCGCGTGGTCTGCGGCAGGCACTAGCGCGATTGACCTTGCCGATCCATGACGAAAACCGGGAAAAACCGGCCGATTTGCAGAAAAACCGATTCAAAATGCCGGGCCGGCCAACGCCCGTCGGATCAAACCGATTAAAGCGCGCCGGCGTCCGAGGCGTTGGCGGCTCTCCTCAAGCTCCCTGCGAATCGGCATGGCGCTGACGAGCGGCAAATTGGAACGTTTCGAAATCGCGTGTTGAATCCGTCACATATCGTTGTCGGAATTCGATCGCGCAGAAAACATGACTCCTTAGATCATGTTCATAGCCGTAAGGTGCAGAAACTTTCTGTTGGAGTTTTGCATGGGTTCCCTCCCCTCCCTTCGCCGCGCGCTTCTGGTCGGCTGTGCGCTTTGTTCCTTGCCGGCTCCCGCCATCGCGCAGGAACCTGTCGTCCTCGAGACCGTCACCGTCGAGGGCAATGGCGGGGCGGGCAGCGGCACCTCGGCCGGCACGGGGCCGGTCGACGGCTATGTCGCCAAAGCCACCACCACGGGCTCGAAAACCGACACGCCGCTGATCGAGGTGCTGCAGTCCGTTTCGGTGATCGGGCAGGAAGAACTCGCCGATCGGGGCGTGCAGAAGGTGGACGAGGCGCTGCGCTATACGCCCGGCGTCTTCGCGCAGCCCTTCGGCAACGACACGGATACGGACTGGATCTATATCCGGGGCTTCAACGCCACGCAGTCGGGCGTCTATCTCGACGGGCTCAATCTCTATTCCTACGCCTTTGGCGGCTTCATCATCGACCCGTTCCTTCTGGAGCGCGTCGAGGTGCTGCGCGGCCCGGCCTCGGTTCTCTACGGCGGTAGCAATCCCGGCGGCGTGGTGAACTCCGTCTCCAAGCGCGCGACGGGCGATCGCATCCGCTATGTCGAGGCCGGCATCGACGGCTCGCCCAACGGCTACGTGGCCTTCGATCTCGCCGACAAGCTGACGAATGACGGCGCCTGGAGCTACCGTCTGCTGGGCAAGGTGAAGGGCGGCGACACCGACACGGACTATGCCGAGAATTTCCGTGGCCTGATCGCGCCGAACCTCACCTACGCGCCGGACGCCGACACGCGTTTGAATCTCTATCTGAACTACCAATATGACGACCAGAACCACGTGAACGGGTTCCTGCCCTATTTCGGCAGCGTCGTGCCTGCACCCTTCGGTCGGATCAGCGAGCATCTCTTCTATTCCGAGCCCGACCTCGACAAATTCCTCAATCGGCAGATTCTTCTCGGCTACGAGTTCGAGCACAAGACGGCCGACGGGGTGACGCTGAGTTCCAACACGCGCTACGGCCACGACCAGCGCAACGAATACGGACCCTATTTCTTCGGTTGGTATGATCCCACCTCGGGCTTCGGCGGCTTCGAGAAGCCGGTCGGCCCGCCCTATCTCCTGAACCGGCTGAATTTCGGTCACGATACCGAGGTCGATACGCTCACGACCGACAACCGCGCGAGCGTCGAGTTGGATACGGGCGCTGTGAGGCACACGCTGATGGCGGGAGTGGATTACAAGTTCTTCCGCATCGACCAAGTACAAGCCGTGGGCGCGGCCTCGCCGCTGGACCCGACCAATCCGGTCTATACGAACCGTCTGGCACCGCTTTACGCGCCCTATCTGAACGAGGTGATCGACCTCAACCAGCTTGGCCTCTACGCGCAGGAACAGGCGAAGTTCGGAGACGGATTCATCCTGACCCTCAACGGGCGTTATGACGGCGTGTGGATCGACCGCGACGACCGCTCAGCGGCGGACGCGGATTACGAGACCCGCAACGGCTCATTCAGCGGGCGCGCGGGCCTCGCCTATGAATTCGCCAACGGGTTCGTGCCCTATGTCAGCGCCTCGCGCTTCTTCAATCCGCAGATCGGAACCGATGCCAGCGGCAACGGCGTCGTGCCGGAGGAAGGCGAGCAATACGAGATCGGCATCAAATACGCGCCGAGCTTCATCGACGGCGTGTTCACGGCCTCGCTCTTCGACCTGACCCGTCGCAACACGCTCCAGTCGGTCGCGCCCTTCTTCATCCCGCGCACGGTGGGCGAGATCAATTCGCGCGGTGTCGAGCTGGAAGGCAAGGTCAATCTCGATCCGAACTGGCGCGTGACGGGTGCGTTCACCGCCTTCGACCTGACGATCGAGGACGACGCCGACGCCTCCGTCATCGGCAAGCGCCCCTACCTCGTTCCGGAGATCATGGCTTCGCTCTGGCTGGATTATACGGTGAAGGGCGGCTCGCTCGACGGGCTCTCGCTCGGCGGCGGCGTGCGCTACCAAGGCGATTCCTACGCCGACAACGCCAACACGCTGAAAGTGCCGGATGCGACGGTCTTCGACGCGGCCGTTCGCTACGATCGCGAGACGTGGGGCTTGTCGCTCAACGTGAACAATCTCTTTGACAAGAAATATGTCGCGGGTTGCCAGACCTCCGTGACCTGCGGCTACGCCGAAGGGCGCTCGGGCCTTCTGAAGGCGCATTTCAACTTCTGACGCCAAACGTATGATAAGACGACAAAAGCGGCGGCTCCTCTTGGGGCCGCCGCTTTTATGATGCTCGATTCTAGCGTCGAAGTCTTATTCCGCCGCCTGCCGCTCGTCGTTGAGGATGCCGTGCTGCGCCTCGACCAGCCGGCGATAGCTCCCCTCCCGCGCCATCAGCTCATCATGGCTGCCTTCTTCGAGAAGGCGCCCGTCCGAAATGACGACGATGCGATCGGCATGGCGGATGGTGGAAAGGCGATGGGCGATCACCAGCGTTGTGCGCCCTTCCGCGAGTTCCTGTAGCGAAGCCTGGATCATGCGTTCGGTCTCCGTGTCCAGAGCCGAAGTCGCCTCGTCGAGGATCAGGATGTCCGGATTCTTCAGGAACATGCGGGCGATGGACAGGCGCTGTTTCTGGCCGCCCGACAGTTTGACGCCGCGCTCGCCCACGACCGTATCCAGCCCCTGCGGAAGCGCCGCGATCGTCTCGCCGAGATGGGCCCGCTCGACGGCGCGCATTATGTCGTCTTCCGAGGCATCCAGCCGGCCATAGGCGATATTCTCGCGCACCGTGCCGCCGAACAGGAAAACGTCCTGGCTGACGACGCCGACGCGGCGGCGCAAGGAGTCCTGCGTGACCTCCCGCACATCCATCCCGTCGATCAGGATCGCGCCCGAGGTCACGTCATAGAATCGCGGCACCAGCGAGCAGATCGTGGTCTTGCCCGCGCCGGACGGGCCGACGAAGGCGACGGTCTCGCCCGCGCGAATGGAAAGATCGATCCCCTTCAGGACCGAACCACGCGAGGGATAACCGAACGCGACGCCGCGAAACTCGACTCGGCCGGGGCCGGCCGGCAGCGCCACGGCACCCGGCGCGTCGGCGATGTCCGGTTCCGTATCGAGGAAGTTGAGATAGCGCCGAAAGCCGGCGATGCCCTTGGGATAGGATTCCAGGACGGCCGCGATCTTCTCGACCGGACGGAAGAAGACATTCACGAGAAGCAGGAAGCCGACGAAGCCGCCATAGGAGAGATCACCTGAAATGACGAACCACGTGCCGGCGACCATGACGATGATCTGCGTCAGGCGCATGGACAGGTAGTTCAGCGATTGGCTGAAGGCCATGATGCGATAGGCGTCGAGCTTGCGCGCGCGGTAGCCCTGATTGTTGACGGCGAAGAGCGCCGTCTCGTGGCCTTCATTGGCGAAGCTCTTCACCACCCGGATGCCGCCGACATTCTCCTCGATCCGCGCGTTGAAGTCGCCGATGCTGCCGTAGATTTCGCGCCACGTCGTCGTCATCCGCGCGCCGTAATGGGTCGTCGCCCAGGTGCCGATCGGCACGATCACAGCCGTGATCAGCGCCAGTTCGACATGCACCGAGAGCATGAGCAGGAAGGCGCCGACAAAGGTCATGACGGCAATGAACAGGTCTTCCGGCCCGTGATGCGCTACCTCTCCAATCTCTTCCAGATCCTTGGTCAGCCGGCCGACCAGATGGCCGGTCTTCTGATTGTCGAAGAAGCTGAAGGAGAGTTTCTGCAGATGCGCGAAGGCCTTGGCCCGCATCTCCGTTTCGATGTTGATGCCGAGCATGTGGCCCCAATAGGTCACGATCGCATTCAGCCCGGTGTTCAGGAGATAGATCAGGAGAAGACCGATCGAGGCGAGAACGATCAGACCCCACTGGCCGCTCGGCAGGAGGTTATCGACGAAGACCTTCACCGCGACGGGAAAGCCGAGTTCCAGAAGGCCCGCCAGAACCGCGCAGGAGAAATCGAGAATGAAGAGGCCGCGCCACGGCGCGTAATAGCTGAAGAAGCGCGACAACATCGGCTCTCGTCCTTTCGGCATGTTCGGCTGGGCATAATCCAGACCGGCGACGATCGCACGACGATTTCAGACAGCCTGAGCGGGCTTTAGAAATCAAGACTTGCGAAGTCAACTTCAGACCTACTCTGAGCCAGCACTGGCCCTGCTTCGTCAGGCAAAGCGTGAGACGGTCTTTTCTACGCGCTATCGCTTCAGAGCGTTATCGTTTTTGCCTGCAGAACCGAAGCCGAACTGAAGCACTGCGAGCGCCTAGCTGGCCCCTGTGTGACCCTGCGAGCTGACATCAGGCAGGGCCCAACCGGGAGGGTGCCGAACGGATTTTAGCGGCGTGTCCAAGGCGTGTTCCACGCGCCGGGCGAGGCACGCACCGAGCCACAAGGGGCGCGGCTCGTGAACACGGTGGCCTTCCATCCAACTTTCTGGTCGGGCTCCCCTCGCCCGACGGGCGAGCGCCTCGGGCGACCTCACTCGTCGTCCGTATCCTTGGTGGCGGAATCCTGCGTGAGGCCGCGCCGCCAATAGGCGACCACCAAATGCTGGTTCCGCTTCAGTCCGCGTTCCTTCCGGCAGAACTGGCGAATCTGCTTGAAGGCCTCGAACTCGGCGCCGGCCCAGACGAAGACATTCGGGCCGCCCGGCCAGGTGACGGATCGCGCGGCGTCGATCAGCAGCGTCGTGGTTCCGGCCGGCTGGCCCTCCCGGTGCAGCCAGCGCACCGAAACGCCATCGGGCTTCTCCAGTGGCAACTCGTCCGCAGCGCTGTCCACCTCGATGAAGACCTCGCCCCTGGCATCGGGCGCCATCTCTTCCAGCGAACGGGCGATGGCGGGAAGCGCCGTTTCGTCGCCGAGAACCAGAACCCAGTCCTTGGCCGGAATATCGCCACCGCCAGGACCCAGCATCCCGACGCGGTCGCCCGGCAGGACCGTGCGCGCCCAGCGGCAGCCCGCACCGGGGGGATCGTGAAGCACGACATCGACACTGACGCGCCCCACGGCCGGGTCGACCCGTCGCAGCGTGTAAACGCGCGTCGTCAGCGCGTCCTCCCCTTCGGGCCAGATCGGCAGGGCGGCCGGCCCGGCGGTTGGCCAGACGGGCTCGCGCCCCGCAGGCGGAAAGAGAAGGCGCATATGCAGCCCATCGCTGGCGAAGCGCTGGAGGTTGTCGCCCGCAAGCTCGACGCGGATCATGCGCGGCCCCAACCATTGCGTCGAGAGAACGCGCATTTCGCGAAAATGCGGAAGCTCCTTCACGCCCGCGCCGTCGCCCGTCCATTCAAGCGGCGGGCAGGCTTCTCCCATCACTGCCTGCACGTAATAGGACACGATCCCCTTGGCGACGCCGTGCTGCGCGGCGTCCTCCGCCTCCAGCGCGATCGACAGACCTTTCTCGGCGGGGCGGATGCGCGCGAGTGTGCCGTAAAGCGGCAGAACGGTCTCATTCCGGGGGTCGATCGGATGGGGCATGTCATCAGGGAGATGGCGCGCCAGTTCGGCGCAGAACCAGTTCGGATCATCCATCGGAATGGCAAGATGCGCCACGAAGCCGGTTTTCATGATGAGCCCTATCCACCAAGACACCGATAAGGGATCGGGCCTGTTCCTTTCGGCCCTGACGTAGCGCGGACTTTGCAGCCCGGTCAATAAACATGATTATTATTATCATGTTTCTAAACTGACCGGTGGCTCGACTGTGCCGCCCGCATCGAGCGATGTTCCGCTCCAGGGCAAATCAGCCTCTTCGCGGCGCGCTCGACCTGTTCGACCGCGGCGCTCTTGTCAGGCGAGCTGGACGACGCCCCCTCAACGAGCCTCCGCAGATGGGCTGGACACCGCCAGCTCAGGCCCGCCGAAGCGTCGCGATGACAGGCAGATGATCCGAGGCGGGTGCGGCCTGGGTCCAAGCGCGGATGTCGCTGAAGCGCAGCGCCTCGCTCGCATAAAGGCGATCCATCGGAACAAGCGGGCGCCTGGCGGGCCAACTCGGTGGGTGGGCGACCTCGGGCAGAACGCAGCGCAGACGCCGGTCCACCGGGCCGCCGCTGCGCCATTCGTTGAAATCTCCCAGAACCACGCTCGCCTCGCCGGGCTCCACCAGCGCGGCGACGGCATCGGCCTGGGCGCGCCGGGCGGCCGGGCGAAGCCCCAGGTGCAGCGAGAGAAGACGCAAGGGTCCGAACGGCGTCTGCGCCCGCGCGTCGATCATGGCGCGGGGCTCGAAGCCCGGTCCGGGCAAGCGCTGGATTGCAACATCGGCAAGGGGAAAGCGTGACCAGAGGGCGTGGCCGTATTCGCGCCCAGTGCGCCCGAACAGGGGCGCCGGTGCGAAATGATCGCCCAAGGCTTCCGCCAGACGTTCGAAAGCGAAGGGCTCACGCCTCAAATGCGTGCGTCCGTCCACTTCCTGAAGAGCCAAAATGTCGGCATCCATGGCTCGGATACAGCGGATCGTGCGCTCGAAATCTGGCCGACGTCCCTCACCGAAGAAGCCATGAATGTTCCAGGTCGCGATGCGGATCGCGCCGCTAGCGGACACGATCGCCCTGCCCGCTGCCCGTCACCGTGCGAAGGATCAGAACGAGATCGCCGACGAAACTGCGGGTCGCCAGATATTCGGCATCGGCCTCCGCCAGACGAACAGGCGTCGACATGTCGATGTCGCTCACCTGCGCCAGCCCGGTGATGCCCGGTCGCAGGGCGAGGACGCCGCGCTTCTCGCGCTCCTCGATCACCTCTCGCTGAACGGGCAGGCACGGGCGGGGGCCGACGAAGCTCATATCGCCGCGCAAGACGTTCCAAAGCTGGGGCAGCTCGTCCAGCTTGTAGCGGCGCAGGCTTTCGCCCAGGCTCGTGACCGCCGAACTCGACATTTCGTGCGTCGCCACATTCGCCGTGCCCTGCCGCATGGTGCGTAGCTTGTAGCAGGTGAAGGGCTGGCCATGCCGACCCACGCGCACCTGCGCGAAAATGCCGGGGCCGTGACTATCCCGGCGCACCAGGACCACAAGAAGGCCGATCAGCCAGCCCAGCGCCAAAAGGCCGGCCAGACTTGCCAGAATGTCGAACAAGCGTTTCATGGCCTTAGCGATTGCCGCAACTCAAGCGTTTGAGCAAGCAGCGCGTCATGGAAGGCTGGAAGCACATGCGAATCCTCGTCACCGGCGGACAGGGCTTTATCGGCCGGACGCTCGTCCCGCTTCTGCGTGCCGAGGGCCACGAGGTTCTGGCCCCGCGTCGGGGCGAGGCGGGCTTCCCGAGCGACCTCGCGCTGGCGGGCGATTGGCCGGGCTGGCCGACGAAGCTGGACGCCATCCTGCATCTGGCCGCGCTCAATCCCGAACGCGGCGAGGCCGTGGCGCGCGACGACGCCGCGCTCATGCGCGCCAATGTCACGGCCACAAAGGCATTGGCCGTGGAGGCCATCCGGCGCGGGGCGCGGCGCTTCGTGTTCACTTCGACGCTGCTCGTGCACCCCTTCTCGCCAGACCCGATCCATGAAGACGATCCCGTCTCCCCCCAGAACACTTATGCCGCGTCGAAATTCGCCGCCGAAGAAGAACTGGTGCGCACGCTGGAGGACTCGCCGACACAATGGACGATCCTTCGTCTCGCCCCGGTCTATGGTCCGGGCGGCCGGGGTGGTCTCCACACGCTTCTGCGGCTGGCGCAAAAGTCCTACCCGCTGCCTCTTGGCGGCGGCGGACGGCGCAGCCTTCTCTCGCTTGCCAATGCGGCGGATGCCTGCCGTTTCGCGCTGGAATCCCGGCGGGTCGCGAACGAAACCTGTCTGGTCGCGGACGCGGATGCCTTGAGCGTCGGGGAGATCATCCGAACCGTGCGCGACATCGAAGAAAGACCTGCGCGCGTCCTGTCCTTGCCCGGCGTCCCGATGCGGAGTGCTGCCGCGCTTCTGGGCAAGGGCGCGACCTATGATCGTCTGTTCGCCCGCCTCGAAGCCGACACGGGAAAGATATCAGCCGCCGGCTGGACGCCGACCCAAGGCACCGAGGCTGGATTTCGCGCAGCCCTCGGCCTCCAGGCTTGATGCCCCTCGGCAACCCCATCTAAGGATGCGTCGCATGAGCGCACACACACCGGTCGATCCCGCCAAACTCGAACGCCAGAAGCGACTGGAGGAAACGTTGAAGGAGAATCTTCGACGCCGAAAGGCGCAGGCGCGCGCGCGCAGCGAGGGCGCGGAACGCACCGGCCTGATGCCGGACGACGAAGAGGACAGCGAGTAAAAAAGCGCCCCTCGCGGTCGCCGCGCACGCCGCCATGCGATCTTGCATGGCACCCTTCCTTTTTGACAGTCCATAGCTGATTTCCAGCGATGGACATTGAAGTTCCAGAACCTTAGAACCCTTCTCACGAAGGAGTTCCGGATGATCGACTACCAGTCCCACTTCGAATCCGCGATCGAAGCTCTCCACGCCGAAAAGCGTTACCGGGTCTTCGCGGACCTGGAACGTATCGTCGGTCGGTTCCCGACGGCGATCTGGCGCCACGAGAACGAAGCGCGCGAAATCACTGTCTGGTGTTCCAACGATTATCTGGGGATGGGCCAGCATCCGGCTGTTCTTCAGGCGATGACGAATGCGGCCACGAGCATGGGCTCGGGGGCCGGCGGCACGCGCAACATCTCAGGCACCAATCATCCGCTGGTCGAGCTGGAGCGCGAGCTCGCCGATCTGCACGGCAAGGAAGCGGCCTTGGTCTTCACCTCGGGCTTCGTCTCCAACGAAGCCTCGATCTCGACCATCGCCAAGCTCCTGCCTGATTGCCTGATCTTTTCCGACGAGCTGAACCACGCCTCCATGATCGAGGGCGTGCGCAAGTCGGGCAGCCGCAAGCATGTGTTCCGGCACAACGACGTTCAGCATCTGGAAGAGCTGTTGAAGGCGGCCGATCCGGAGCGGCCCAAGCTGATCGTTTTCGAAAGCGTTTATTCGATGGACGGCGACATCGCGCCGATCGCCGAAATCTGCGATCTCGCGGATCGCTACAACGCCATGACCTATATCGACGAGGTCCATGCGGTTGGCATGTATGGCGAGCGCGGGGCCGGCATCTGCGAGCGCGAAGGCGTCGCCCATCGGCTCGACGTGATCGAGGGCACCCTCGCCAAGGCTTTCGGCGTTCTCGGCGGCTATATCGCGGGCAGCCGCGCCTTGGTCGACGCCGTGCGCTCCTACGCGCCGGGCTTCATCTTCACCACCGCCCTGCCCCCGGCGCTGGCGGCAGCGGCCGTCGCTTCGATCCGCCATCTCAAGCAGTCGCAGAGCGAGCGGCGTGGTCAGCAGCGCCAGGCCGCGCGCGCCAAGGCCGAGTTTTCGGCGGCCGATCTGCCGGTCATGCCCTCCGAGACGCATATCGTGCCGGTGCTGGTCGGCAATGCCGAGCTGTGCAAGCAAGCGAGTGACCGTCTCCTCCAGGTCCATGGCATCTATATCCAGCCGATCAACTACCCGACCGTCCCGCGCGGTACGGAGCGCCTGCGGATCACACCGACGCCGCTGCATGACGACGCGCTGATCGCGGTGCTACGGGACGCGCTGGTCGAGACCTGGACTGCGCTCGGCATTCCTTTCGCGTCGACCCGGCCGACCCATGAGGAGCGCCGCGAAGACGTCACCTCGCTCGTCGTGGCGCAGGCCGGCGGCTGATCGTCCCAACGCGTTTGAAGCTGATGAAAGCCGGGCCTCGCCCGGCTTTTTCGTTTTGCGGCTTGGCCTCAGCGCCGAGCGTCGGGGTCGCTCGTATCATGCGCATCCGCGCCCGGCGCGGCTTCGCGCGCGATGATCGAGTCTTCGCTGCGTTGACGCGAAAAACGCCGCGCGAGGATCGGCACGATCATCGCCAGACACATGAAGCGCACGACGTGGTGCGCGGCGACATAGGCTGGGTCGAGATCGAACTGGAAAGCCAGAACCGTCAGCGCCTCCAGCGCGCCCGGCGCATAGGCGAGCGCGATCTTGCCGAAGGAGATGCCGAGCAGGAGAAGCGCGACGACGCCTGCCGCTCCCGACAAGGTGATGCCGATGGCGAAGGCCCCCAGCGAAGCTGGCAGCAGTTGGAACATGGCGGTGCGATCTTCGCGCCGCAGACGGCCGCCGATTGTGCAGCCCAGAACCACCAGAGCCGGGGTCGCGATCCAGCCGGGAATGGCGACCGGCGCGATCTCGGTTCCGTGCATGAAGGCGCTGGCGAGAAGCGCGCCGAGGATCAGGCCGCCGGGAACGCGCGAGCGAACGCCCGCCCAGGCGAGAAGGAGAGCCGAGCCGATCAGCAGGACATATTGCAGCGGAGAGCCGATGATGCCGCCGCGAACGCCGTCATTGATCGTGTCGCCACCCTCCAGCCAACCCAGAAGCGGCGTCAGCGCGCCGATGAGCAAAAGCAGGCGCGTGGACTGCACCACGATGATGCGCGTCATATCCGCCTTGGTTTCGGACGCGGCGGCGAGCACGAAGGACAGCGCGCCCGGCAGCGAGGCGAAGAGCGCGGTTTCGCGATCCCATCCGAACGTGCGGCGCAAGAAGACATTGGTGGCCGCCGCCACGCAGGCGACGCCGACCATCTGGATGACGAAGGACAGCGGCCAGAGGGCAAGCTGATGAACGACATCGGGCGTCACGCCCGAGCCGGCTTGAATGCCGAGGATGAAGAAGGTCGCGTCCCTCAGCTGGGTGGGAATCAGAATGGGAACGCCAGACAGGCTGGCCACAGCGACGGTGATGGTCGCGCCGAGGAGCCAAGCCACCGGCAGATCGACGGAATGGGCCAAAGCCCCCCCGATGGTGCCGATGGCGAGCGTCAGAGCCAGCCTCGCGGCGGCTCCGAGCGCGCTCAAGCCTCGTTTCCGATCCAATGCGCCAGACGCTGCGCAGCCTCTTCCACCTCGTCCAGACGGCGATGGAAGCAAGCGCGGAGATAGGCGCGCGTTCCCGTGCCGAAGGCGGTGCCCGGCGCGAGGCCGACGCCCGCCTCGTCCGCGATGCGGAAGGCGGCCTTGTAGCCATCGTCGATGCCATCGATCGCGAAAAAGGCATAGAACGCGCCGGCCGGCGGCGCGAGGCGCACGCGGTTGGTCGATAGAAGCGCTTGGGTGAAGATGTCGCGCGCTTTGTGCGCTCGCTCGATCTGCTCATCGACGAAACTTTCGCCCTGCTCGATCGCAGCCACCGCGCCGCGCTGCATGAAGGCCGCGACACCCGAGTTGGAATATTGAACGAGGTTCTCGATCAGCGCGCCGAGTTCCTTGGGCGCCTCGATCCAGCCGACGCGCCAGCCCGTCATCGCCCAGTTCTTGGAGAAGGAATTGACGAAGATCACGGCGTCATCGTCGCGCATCTCGTCATGGAAGGACGGCGCGCGGCCACCCTCATAGAAGAAGCGCGAGTAGATTTCGTCGGCGATGACGAAGATTCCCGCTTCGCGCGCGATATCCAGAATGGCGCGGATCGTCTTGCGATCGGCCGTCCAGCCGGTCGGATTGTTCGGCGTATTGATGAAGATCGCGCGGGTGCGCGGTGTGATCGCCGCGCGCAGGCGCTCGGGCTCGAAGCGCCAATCCACGCCGTCGAAGCGAAGCTCGACGGGAACGGTCTTGGCGCCGGTCAGTGCGGCGGCGGCCTCGAAATTCGGCCAAAGGGGCGCCAGAAAGACGATCTCGTCGCCTTCGCCGACCAGCGCCGAGACGACGGTCTGGATCGCGTGCATTCCCGAGCCGGTGACGAAGATCCGCTCCGGCGAGGTCGGGCGGCCATAAAGGCGCTCGGTGTAGGATGCGAGGGCCGAGCGAAGCTCGGGGATGCCGCGCTGCCAAGTGTAGAAGGTTTCGCCAGCCTTCAGGCTTTGCGCGGTTGCATCCGCGATGAAGGATGGGGTCGGCAGATCGCCCTCCCCAGCCCAAAGCGGAATCAGTCCATCGCGCCCGCGCGCGTGGTTGATGACCGCGACGATGCCGCTTTCAGGCACAGCCAAAGCGCCCGCACGAAGACGATGAAGATGGCTCATGCCCGCGAACTCACCCCGATACTGCCGCCCGCCGGACAGGGCGAGCCACAGCCGGGAGTCGATCTTTCCGCGCGAACCGTCAACCCCTTAGGGAGGGGAAACGGAAGGGTGAAGGCATCAAAGTCCCGTTCCCGGCACCTGACCGGGGCGAACCCGCTCGCGCGCCGCCAGAAGATCGCGGATCTCCTCCAGAAGCTCTTCCTCGCGCGGCACTTTCTTCTCCTCGGCGGGCTTCTGCTCCTCCTGCCGCTTCAGGCGGTTCATACCTTTGACGATCAGGAACAGGACGAAGGCGACGATGATGAAGTTGATGGAGAGCGTGATGAAGTTGCCATAAGCGAGGACAGGCCCCTGCTCACGCGCCTGCGCCAGGCTCGTGGCGGTCACGCTGGAGCTGAGCGCCAGAAACTTGTTGGTGAAATCGACACCGCCCGTCACGAGACCGATCAGCGGCATGAACAGATCGGCGACGATCGAATTGACGAGGCCGGAAAAGGCCGCGCCGATGATGATGCCGATCGCCAGATCGACCATGTTGCCCTTGAGGGCGAATTCGCGAAACTCCTTGAGCATTCCCCACCTTCTCCGCGCGACCGATTGTCCCTGACAGACTTGTGAAGAGTGCTGGCTGCGGCAAGGGCAGCTCGTTCAGCCGGCGGCCGAGCCGACGAAATGCACAACCATTTCGCGCCGATGCGGCCGGGCGCGATGCTCGAAAACGTAGATGCCCTGCCATGTGCCGAGCATCAGGCGACCATCCGACACGGGCACCGAAAGGCTCGTGTCGGTCAGCGCCGTCTTGATATGGGCAGGCATGTCGTCCGGCCCTTCCAGCGTATGAACATAGGGCGCGCTTTCGGGCGCAAGGCGATCGAAGGCCAAAAGCAGGTCCTCCCGCACGTCGGGATCGGCGTTTTCCTGAATGGTCAGCGACGCCGAGGTGTGACGAATGAAGATCGTCGCCAGCCCCTCGCCCGCGCCATGGCGGCGCAGGATGTCGTCCAGCCGGCGCGAAATGTCGGTGAAGCCGCGACCGCGCGTTTCGATGGCCAGCGTTTCGATGAAGTGTCGGTCGATGAGCTGCATGATGCACGGCCCCCTCAAGGTTCAACCGGCGGAAGGATAGCGCCTGACCGGCTCAGGCAAGGGTGGTGCTCTGGCAAACCATTGGGCAATCCCGCCTTCTTGTGGTTGCCATCGAGAGACAAATTGATTTTCCTCGGCGTCTCTGGCAGCGGAACGAGCATGAGCACGAACGCCCCCATCTACAAATTGACACCGCGCGATGCCTGGCTGGATGCCGAGGCGAAGGGGCGCTTCGACGGCGCGCCGATCGACCTCGCGGATGGCTACATCCACTTCTCGACCGCCGCGCAGGTTCGTGAAACGGCCGCCAAGCATTTCGGCGGGCAGACGGCGCTTCTTCTGGTGGCGGTGGACCCCGAGCCGCTCGGAAAGGCGCTGGTCTGGGAGCCCTCGCGCGGGGGCGCCCTCTTCCCCCACCTCTATGCGCCCCTCTCCCTCGACGCCGTCCTTTATGTTCAGGACCTGCCGCTCGGTGAGGACGGGCTTCATGTCTTCCCGGAAAGCGTTCAATGAGCCTTTATGATTTCGCCCGCCCGCTGATCTTCCAGCTCGACGCGGAGCGTGCGCATGGGCTGGCGATCGAGGCGCTGAAGCGGGGCCTCGTGCCGCGCCGGGACATTCCACTGGATGCGCGCCTGCGCACCGAACTCGTCGGCCTCACCTTCGGCAATCCGCTTGGGCTTGCCGCCGGCTTCGACAAGAACGCCGAGGTGCCGGACGCGATACTGCGCCTCGGCTTCGGTTTCGTGGAGATCGGCACGGTGACGCCCCTGCCGCAGGAGGGCAATGCCAAGCCGCGCATCTTCCGCATTCCCGAGGCGCGCGCCGTCATCAACCGGCTCGGGTTCAACAATGAAGGCCATGCCGAAGTCGCCGAGCGCATGGAAAGGCGCGCGCGCAAGGCGGGAATCGTCGGCGTCAACATCGGGGCCAACAAGGATTCGACGGATCGGATCGGCGACTATGTGACCGGCATTCACCGCTTCGCGGAACTCGCTCGCTATCTCACGATCAACATTTCCTCGCCCAACACGCCGGGCTTGCGCAACCTTCAGAAGGGCTCGGATCTCGACGATCTCCTGACCCATGCCGTGGCTGCGCGCGACGGCGCGGCGGCGCTGACGGCGACGGATCGCAAGCCGCTTTTCCTCAAGGTCGCGCCCGATCTGTCGCTGGAAGAAGTGGAGGCTATTTCCGAGACGGCCAAGCGGCGCAAGGTGGACGGGCTGATCGTCTCGAACACGACGCTCTCGCGCCACGGCATCGAAGGCAGCCGGCATGAGAACGAGACCGGCGGTCTCTCCGGCCGGCCGCTCTTCAACCGCTCGACCTATGTCCTGGCGGCCTTCCGCCGGGCGCTCGGGCCCGACTTCCCGCTGATCGGCGTCGGCGGCGTGGAGAACGCGCGCACGGCGCTCGCCAAGATCGAGGCGGGCGCCGATCTCGTGCAGCTGTATTCCGCCATGGTCTATGGCGGGCCGGACCTGCCGATCCGTATCCTCAACGACATGATCCGCTTCCTCGACGAGACCGGGCTCGACACGATCCGCCAGCTGCGGGACACGAAGATGGAAGAGATCCTCTCGCGCGATCCGCCGATCGGCTGGGAGGCGATCCGGCCCTGACGCCGGGTCGCGCCGCTTTCATGCCGCTTCCGCTGGTTCACCACCCCGCCTTCGACGCGCTGTTCGACGAGGCGCATCGCTTCCCGATGCGCAAGTTCACGCGGCTGGCCGAAATTCTGGTGGAGGACGGATTGGTGCCGCGCGGCTTTCACCAGCCCGTCCCCGCGCCTGTCGAGGCTTTGGAACTGGCCCACGACCCGGCCTATGTCGAGGCCGTGCTGACACAGCGCGTTTCCCCGACGATCGAAAAGGCGATCGGATTTCCGGTCGACGCGCGTGTCGCCCTCCGCTCGCGCTGCGCGACGGGGGGCACGCTTCTGGCCGCGCGGCTGGCGCTCGACACGGGGCTGGCCTGCAACACGGCCGGCGGCAGCCATCACGCCAGCCGAACGGGCGGCGCGGGCTTCTCGGTGTTCAACGACGTCGCCGTGGCAGCGGCCGCACTGCTGCATGAGGGCACGCTCGGGCGCGTTCTCGTGTTCGACTGCGACGTGCATCAGGGCGACGGCACGGCGCGCATCTTCGCCGGCGACCCGCTCGTCTATACGCTCTCCATGCATGGCGAGCGCAACTATCCGCAGGAGAAGGCGCAGTCGGACTGCGACGTGTCGCTTCCCGATGGGATGGAGGACGAGGCTTATCTCGCGCTTCTGCCGGATCTTCTCCAACACGCCCTCACGCAAGCCCGGCCCGACATCGTCTTCTACAATGCGGGCGTCGATCCGCATCGCGAGGACCGGCTCGGTCGCCTGTCGCTGTCGAATGACGGTCTCGCCGAGCGGGACCGGCGCATCATCGGCTTTTTCCGCGACCGCTTCATTCCGGTCGCGGGCGTCATCGGCGGCGGTTATTCCCGCGATATCGAGACGCTGGCGCGCCGCCACACGATCCTGCACCGCGTGGCAGCCGAGTTCGTCTGACGTTTCCGATCAGCCGCGCGTCTTGAGGAAGCGCGAGATCAGAAAGATCGGCACGACGATCGCCGCGCCCATCAGCACGTAATCGATCGTACGGTTCAGCGAGCCGAAGACGCTCAGCCAAGCCGACTCCACGAGATAGACCAGATGGTTGAACAGCTCGGTCGGGCGAAGGTCCAGCCAAGACAGGACGACGCCGACCAGCAGCGAGATGACGAGCAGCCTGACCGCTACCGACAGGGGCGAGCCGCCCAGAAAACTCGTCATACGGCCGGACATGGCGATCCTTCTCTCAAAACCTTCGGGAGCCATGACGTAGAGACGCGATTGTGGCGATGCAAGTTCATCCACGTGTGAAGGTGGAGGGCTTTCATTCGAGCATGGCCTGAAGCGTTTCCAGCCGGTCGGCCTCGAAGGCTGGCTTGTCCCATCTCAGCCGCGAGATGCGCGGAAACCGCATGGCGACCCCAGACTTGTGGCGGGTCGAACGCGCCAGCCCCTCGAAGGCGACTTCCAGCACAAGCCCGTGATCAGGCTCGGCGCGCACCGAGCGCACAGGGCCGAAGCGATCGATGGTGTTGTCGCGAATATATTTGTCGAGCTGTTTCAGCTCCTCGTCCGTGAAGCCGAAATAGGCCTTGCCCACCGGCACGAGCTCCGGCTGATCGCTCGGCCCCGTCCAGACGCCGAACGTATAGTCGGAATAGAAGCTGGAGCGCTTGCCATGGCCGCGCTGGGCATACATCAGCACGGCGTCGATCAGGCGCGGGTCCTGCTTCCACTTGAACCACGGGCCTTTCGGCCGACCGGGCACATAGGCCGAGTCCCAGCGCTTCAGCATCAGCCCTTCGATAACGGGATGAGGCGGCTCGGCGCGAAGCTTCGACAAGGCCTCGAAATCGGCGAAGGGCACGAAGGGCGAGATATCGAAGCGCGTCGGCTCGAGCTCGGCCACGAACCGATCCAGCCGCTTCCGGCGCTCGGCAAAGGGAAACGCGCGCAAATCCTCGCTCCCTTCCTGCAACAGATCGTAGGTGCGCAGGAAGACCGGATGCTTCTTCATCACGGCGGCCGAGACGCTCTTGCGGTTGAGCCGCTGTTGAAGGTCGGAGAAGGTGCCGACGACAATGTCGTCCTGCACCGCCCCGCCATGCGGCTCCACCTTCGGAGCGCCGGCCTTTGTTGCCGGGCGCGCCACGAGAAGCTCGCCATCCAGCGCGCCGTCGTAGGTCATGAAGTCGAGAAGGTCGGGAAAGGCCCCGGAGATGTCGTCGCCCGTGCGCGAATAGAGGCGCCGAACGCCGCGCTCCACCGTCGCCTGCACGCGGATGCCATCCCACTTCCATTCGGCGGCATAGGCCGCCGGGTCTATCCGTCCGTAATCGGGCGCTTCCAGCGGCTGCGAGAGCATGACGGGCCGGAAGGGCGAGGCGGCGGCCGACACGGGCTTCTCGGCATCGCCTTCCAGCCATGCGAAGAGATCGAGATAGGGAATGCGCAGCCCGTGCCAAAGCTCCTCGATCTCGGCGACGTCCTTCGATCCGAAATCGGCCAGAGCCTGCTTGGCAAGGCGCGAAGAGACGCCGATGCGCAAGGAACCCGTCACGAGCTTCAGAAGGGCATAGCGACCCGACGAATCCAGACGATCGAGCCAGTCTTCGACGAGCCTGGGCCCCTCGGCGCGTGTGGCGGCATCCAGCGTCGTGACCACTTCGGCAAGGCTCGGAACATCGTTGCGCCCCCTCGCCTCGCCATCAAGCGGCGAGGGCCAGACGAGCGCGATCGTCTCCGCAAGATCGCCGACATAATCATAGGAATAGCCGAACAGGACCTCGTCCATCCGGCTCGTCATCAGATCCCGCAGCATGGCGGGTTTGACGGAGCGAATGTCCAGCTCGCTCGTCAGCGCGGCCAGTGCGTAGCCGCGCTCGGGGTCGGGCACCGTGCGGAAATAATCCACCATCAGCTTCAGCTTGCCGTTGCGCGACGGCGTCAGCACCAGACGGTCGAGGAGTTCGGCAAAACGCTGCAAGGCGACCAGCTCCGAGGAACGAAAGAGTGTTCCCTCTCTGACTTAGCGCCGGTCTGCCTTTTCGGAAGGCGGTCAGGCGGCGGGAAGCGGCCGCGCCATGGCCGCAACGGCCTGGTCGGCCCGACGCTGGAGATGATGGCGCGCGGTATAGACAGCGTCGGCATCCATCCCCGGCTCTCGCACCAGCCATTCCAGATAATCGCTCGGCACGTCACGCAGCGCGGCGTTGCGATACCGCCCGAAGCGAAGTCGGGCTAGGAGCGCAGGCTCGTTCGAGACGCGCTCCGCGCGCTCCAAGAAGTCCGTGAGATCGCGGCAGCGTGGCAGAAGCTCGGCCGTGATGCGCCGAAGCAGCACCGCCGTGCAGAGCGCGTCGAATAGCGCGCGGTGCGGATGCAGGCCCTGCAACTCGGTTTCCACATCCGAAAGATCGAGCGGCACATATTTGACGAGCGACTGGAGCCCATGCGCGCGCACATCGGGAAAGGCGCGCAGGGCGAGTTTGTAGGTGCAGAGCCACGTGCCCGCGAGGCGCAGCCGGGAGCGATCGAAGCTGGCGCGCTGAGCGGCGAAGATCGTTGCCTCCGCGAAGGGGCGAACCGCCTCGGCAAAGGGCGGCGCGCCCTTCAGCATCTCATCCGTGATCTTATGGACCCGCCGTGCGTGCGGGTTGATCTCGACGCCGGCCGGATCGGCCATCGTCTGCATCGAATGGAAGATGCGGCCATTCGCCAGATCGAGATCGACCGAACCGATCTCGATGACGGCATCCTCCTCCAGCTTATGCCCCGCCGTTTCCGTGTCGATCACGCGGACAACGAAGGAGCGGGCTTCGGGAAAAAGCGAAGGCGTGATGGGGGCAGGCGGAAAAATCGAGCTCATGCCCTCTCAAGATCGGCCGATACAGCTTCGATCGCAAGGGTCATGCGGCAATCGGGTCAGCGACCTGACAAGGTGAGGACCGAGAAGAACGTATCGTCCGGCGGCGACATGCCGAGTTCCGACCCGCCGATCAGAACGATCTGGCCGCCGCTGATGGTGGCCAAGCCCGAAATATTTCCGAAATTGGCGTTTCCGGCATTCACGGGCGATTTCAAATCATAGTCCCGCTCATCCTGATCCGGCAGGAAAGATCGGCCGAGATAGGCGGAAAACCGATCGTTGAGAGGCGCAAGATGCACCAGAAAGCGCTCACCGGTCAGTTTCTCGATCGTCACCGCGCCGTCCGCCGCCTTCCCGATTCGACAGCGATGGGTTCCGACGGTTCGGACCGATTGATCCAGGAAGCCGAACCAACGCAGCGTGCAGTCGACATCGCCGCCCTCCGCTTCAAAGGGGGCGGCCAACGTCTCTTCTACACCGGGAAGCGCAGCGGCCTTTTCGACATTCGGATCGCTGAGATGCGTCGCGACCTCAGCAGCCGCCTTGGTTCCGCCATCGCCTTTGATCGGGCCGATGGCCGCCAGGGTTCGCTGCACACGGCTCGGCAGGTCGATCAAACCCTCCCGGTCGCTATCCGACAGGAGCGCCAGACTGGTCTCGCACTCTTCCGAGCAATTTCCCCCAAACGGCGCCGCCACATCCTGAGAGGCGGCGACTTCCGCCACATCCGGGCCGGCGGGGTTCGGGGTGATGGTCGGACTGCCCGCATCGGCCTCGATCGAGAAACCGCTTCCGAGAGCCCCCAAGGTGCAGATCGTCAGCACGCCGGCTGCAGCCAGGGCAAAGCGCTTGGAGCGAGACGGCATGAGCGGGACCTTCCAGATGACGACGCAGTCAGGTTCCAACGCGAATCCGCCCTTTCCGGGACCAAGTGCAGCGCAAAATCGCAGCTGCGTTGCCAATCCGCCACTATGGTTAAGGCTGACGTCTCCTCTCGGCCTGTGCAGGAGAAATGAGATCGAAGAGAAGCTTCGGTTTATCCGAGCTTAAAGCATACGGTTGCGGCTCTCGTAGAATTACACTGCGCTATATCCGGCCTAACCATGGAGGTAGCCGCGCAGCGTCAACCTCACGCGCTGCAGCAAGCTCCCTCCCTTGGCAGCCTGCACCCGTTGCGTTAGGTCTAGTATTACGTTTACGTCAAAGGCGATTGCACCATGGGTCTTCCCTCTTCTATCCATGCACGTATGCGACTTCCCGCGATCGCCGCGCCTTTGTTCATCATTTCACGTCCTTCGCTCACCATCGCCCAATGTCGAGCGGGCGTGATCGGCGCGTTCCCTGCGCTCAACGCGCGCCCCGCCGAGGCTCTGACCGACTGGCTTTTCGAGATCGAGGAGGCGCTCGCGTCTCACGACGCGGCGCATCCCGATCGCCCATCCGCGCCGTTTGCCGTCAACCAGATCGTTCACAAATCCAACGCGCGCCTCGAAGCGGATCTGAAGGTTTGCGTCGATCACAAGGTTCCCGTCGTCATCACCTCGCTCGGGGCGGTCGAAGAGGTCAACCAAGCCGTTCATTCCTATGGCGGCCTCGTCCTTCACGATGTCATCCACGACCGCTTCGCGCGCAAGGCCATCGAGAAGGGCGCGGATGGATTGATCGCCGTGGCGGCCGGCGCAGGCGGGCACGCCGGTACGCTGTCGCCATTCGCCCTCTTGTCCGAAATCCGCCGCTGGTTCGACGGCCCGCTCTTCCTTTCGGGCGCCATCGCAAATGGCGCGGGCATTCTGGCGGCCGAAGCTATGGGGGCGGACGGGGCCTATATCGGCTCCGCCTTCATCGCCACGGACGAAGCCAACGCCGCGGAGGTCTACAAGCAGGCCATTGTCGATGGCCACGCGACCGACATTGTCTACAGCAATCTCTTCACCGGCGTTCACGGCAACTACCTGCGTGCCTCCATCCTCGCGGCCGGCCTCGACCCCGATCACCTTCCCCAATCCGATCCGTCCAAGATGGATTTTGCTGGCGACAAGGCTGCCAAGGCCTGGAAGGACATCTGGGGCGCCGGCCAAGGGATCGGCTCTATCGACTCCATCGTTCCCACTGCGAATCTCATCGAACGATTCGAACGGGAATACGCCGCCGCCCGCTCTCGGCTCGGGTCCATCTGATCGATACCGAAGGAACTCAGAGACTTACCGGCCGCCTTTCCCGAACGGCCCAAATTTCGATTTTCCCTCTTGCGGCCGTCCGATGAATTGGGTAGTTACTCGCTCACGGCCGGCGGGAACGCAAGGTCAAGCCGCTTTAGCTCAGTCGGTAGAGCACATCATTCGTAATGATGGGGTCAGGTGTTCGAGTCACCTAAGCGGCACCAGTCTTTTCAAGGCTTTACGCTCCTCACCGCAGAACATCATGAGAACAGGTGAGAGGGTGAGAAATCTCACTTAAGCCTCTCACCTTTGGGCTCTCACCTCCGGGTCAGCGAGCGCCTTTCAGTCCCAATCAGAGATCCGCGCGGGACACCGCGTTCACCGCCCCAACACTGACGGTCGGTGGCGTCGTCATGTGCTTGCGCGCGAAGACGAAGTCGAGGTCCATGCCGGCCCCATGCAGGCCGAAGGCCAGCGGGAGATCGTTGGTCAGCGGGTCATCGGTGTTGGCCGAGACCTTGCCGAGCGAGACGCTGGCGTCCGACAGAACTTCCCAGTCTTTCGAATCGGACCTGAGCGTCGCGCGATAGCGGTGATAGGTGCCCATCGTCGGGAGACTGCCCAGCACCACGTCTTCCGAGCCCCAAGGCCAGCCGCCAGATGGGGCATAGGCGTTCTGGTGGCGAACGTCCTTGCTGTTGGCCGAGACGAACAGGAAGTGCGCGGGCGCCGGATTGGACGGGAACGGACGATTGCCCGAGAGATGGATCGGCGCCACCTCCGCATAGCCCGAATCATGGAAGGCCAGGAGCTTGGCCCGCGCTTCCACCACGATATTGTCGCCCGGCTTATAGGCCGAGGTCATCATGAAGTAGTTGCCGGGATTGCTGCCCTGCGTTTCCTCGAAGCGCAGCGCGCCGTTCTCGATGTGCTGACGCGCCTGTCCCTGATAGTTCGGCGTCCACTTCGACGCATCCCAGACGGTGCCGAACTCGGCATAGCCGATGTTCTCGGTCCCGCCGAGGGCGTTGTAGAGAAGCCGCATCACGCCATCGCCGATGTCGTAGATGCAGGGGCGATAGAGCTTCACCGCGTCCCAGGCGCCGGCGATGCGATCGAACATCAGATCGCTCGCCTTCAGCGTCCAGGTCACGCCGTCCGTGCTGGTCGTGCGTCCCATGCGCGAGATGCCGTCCGCGTCGAACGCGTTATAGGCCATCTCGTAGGTGCCATCCGCGAGGATGCGGATCGACATGCCGCCGAGACCGCCGGCCATCCACGAGATCGAATCCTTGACGGCCGAGTGCATGACCAGCGGCTGGCTGCGGCGCGTGAACGGGCCGGCGAACGACTCGGCCGTGGCGAGCAGCATGTTCCGGGGCTCGTTGGCGACGGCCTCGTTGCCCGAATAGTAGAGCTTGACCTTGCCGTCCTTCGGGTCGCGGAACCAGCACGGGCAGTCGATGCGCGAGCCTTCAGCCTCGGAACCGTCCGGCGCGAGCAGGACACCCACCTTCGTCCAGGGACCGAGAGGCTTGTCGGCGTCGGCCGTGGCGTAGAGGATTTTCCAGTTCGCCCCGTTCGTCCGCCCGGCATAGGCCATATGCAGCTTGCCGCCCTCTTCGAAGACGGACGGCTTGATGGCGAAGTGCATGTCATCGGGGCCACCGGCGGCGAGGATCGGGTCCGCCGACTTGTCCAGCCAGGTCCGGCCGTCCCAGGACGCGGCGTCCTTGTCGGCTTCCATGTAGCCGATCCCACCGCCATTGCCGTTGGCGCCGAAGTAGAAGGCGCCCCAGCGCGGACGCGACGCACTCGGCTTGATCACCATGGGGTCGCCTGCGATGTCGGCGCGCCAGGTCGTCGGCACGGCCTTCACGATCGGGTTCACCACGACCTCGCGCATCCAGCCCGGCGTTCCCTTGAAGTCGTCGCCGAACTCCATGGTCGCGTCGATGCGGGACTTCGACACCGCGTCGGTCTTCCCCGAGTAGAGATAGACGGTTTTGGTCGCGCCCGCCGCAAGGTTCGCCTTGACCCAGACACGGGCGGTCTTGGCCGAGGCGTCGAACGTCTCGATCCAGTAGGGCAGCGCCGTCGCCCGGTCGCTGTCGAGGAAGCGCAGCCCGTTGCCGGCGGCATCGACGCCGACGAAGTCGAAGTTGCTGGCATCGAGCAGGACCAGGCTCTGGTAGCCCGTCGCCGCCGCGCCCGCCGTGTTGGCGATGGTGACGGCGCGTTCCTGCGTCCAGTTGGTGGAAACGGGAATGCTCCCCCCTGCCGCACTGTTCTGTCGCACCTGCACGATGCCCGTTGCCGCGTTCGCGGCCTTCACGACCGAGGAGACAATCATCTTCATGGCCGTTGGCGTATCGCGAACCGCACACACACAGTCGATCACATCGCCGACATCGAGGTCGGCATACTGGAGTGCGCCGCTGAAATAGCCATCGGCCGTGATCTCGGCCGCGCTGTCGCCGGTGGAATAGACATAGAAGTTGGTCCGCTCGCGGTTGCCGCGATCGCTTGTCGCGACGCGCGACAACGCATTCAGCTTGAACGCCATGGGTGGTCTACCTTGTTGGGAGTTGGGGAGCTTCGCGGACCGACAGGCGACCCGGAACTGTGGCCGGGTCAGTTGGCCGGCGTGCGGGGCGATGGCAGGCGGCGGCTGTCCATGCGCTCCAGGATTTCGCGCATGACGCGGATGTCGGAGGTCAGGCTGTTCACCGTGCCTTCGAGCTTGCCGATCGCCTCCTTGGTCGAGGAAATGCTTTCGTCGGCGCGAGCGACGCGGAACGTCAGCTCGTCCACGCGACGCAGTTGGGCGTCGATCCCGGCAAAGCGCTGTTCGTTTCGACCGGCGAGTTCCGCCAGCTCGTTCGACCGCTCCTTGTGGTACGCCTCGTGCGTGGCCTTGAACTCTTCCAGCCGTTCGATCTTGTAGCCCGTGGTGAAGAAGGTCGAGGCGGCGGCGAACGCCACCGCCCCGACCGCGATCACCGTCTGCACATTCCAGTTCTGTGTGAGCCAGCTCACGACGCCGGTTCTCCTGCCTGCCTGTTTGTTGAGGGGTTCGGCGTCGCAGAGGGCCATCGCGTCACCTCATGCCGCAGCCTGGTCGAGATCGAGCACGGCCGCGACGGTCGAGCGGCGATGCTGGGCATAGACGCCCCAAGCCATGCCGCCGATCGCCACGGCCGAGCCGGCGAGTGTCAGGGCGAAGAGGACATGATCGACCAGGCCGGACAGGCCGGCAAAGGGAAGAACCTGCTGGCGGGCGGCTTCGATCGCGACCGCGATGCCACCGCCGGCGGCGCCGATCGTCGGCGTTGCGATCGGCGCGGGCGGGAGCGCCGCGTCGGCGACGACCGCCTTCACTTCCATGCCGGGCTCGTAAGAGAGGTTCGCGTCGGCCGGAACCGAGCCGTCCGCCCAATCCTGCCCGGCGTCGCCGACCTGATCGACACGAGCGCGCCAGCCTCTGCCGAACGTGGCATAGGTCTTGAGCGCCTTCAGGAAGGCCAGGCGCAGGTCACAGATGCGAGCGATCAACGCGTCCACGTCGGTGACGCGATCGACGGCCGCCAGTGTCCCGTTGCCGGGGATGCCGTCGATCTTGCCAGCATAAAGGCCGAGGGCCTGAAGCGCGCGCTGGAGCCACTTCACCGACTGCGCGGGGCCGGAATGAACGGCGCCGTCGAACACCACATAGTCGAGCCCGATCGGGAGCTGATCGAAGCGAACGGCGCGGCCGTACTGGTCGGCGTAGATCGTCTCCAGCTCGGCGGTGCTGATCGCCCGGACGGAGACCTTCGGCAGTCCGGAGCGTGCGCGAAAGGCGTCATAGACGCGCTGCGTCACGCCCTTCATCGTCGCCCCGCCGGGGTCTTTGGGATGGTTGGCATAGCCGCCCTCGTGCACGAGGATGCGGGCGAGAGCGGGGCTGTAATTGGCTGCGACCATGGCGACGGCTCCAGTGCGGGAGCCGTCAGAGTAAGGGGGCCGTCAGCCCCTCAAGTGCGCCGTCAGCCGATCTTGCGAACGTGCAGCAGGTTGCGGGAACCGGATTCGGTCGAGGTCGCGACATTGCCGGGGTTGACGGTGAACTGCATCGTGTCGCCGGCATTCATCCACCGCACCAACGAAAGGTTCATGCGGCCCGGCGATCCGCCGTTGCGCCAGCATTCGGTCAGAGCCGACACCTCGTTGTTGTTGTACTTGGCGAACAGGAAGGACTTCGTATCCGCGCCGGAATTGGCGTTCAGATTGATCGAGGCGGCGAACATGTAGACGCCGGCCTCTGGAGCGCGCCAGATACCATCGGCCATGTCGTTGCCGGGATTGTCCTGCTGGACGATCGAGTTCCACAGGAGCAACCGTTCCGTGTCGGCAGAGAGCGACACGCCGCCGACATGGGAGAACGTGCCGCCGCGAGGCGTTCCCCTCGCCGATGGGTAAAGCGACTTTCCGCTGTTGTTGATGATCGGGGTGTTGACCTGCTGGAATACCTGATCCGCTTCGTTGAGAACGATGTTCTGCGCGTTGGCTGCAATGAGGTAGCCCGTCTGGAAACCGGCCAGGAGATTGCGGCCGATGCTGAGGCGGCGGGTCGCCATCTCGCCGAGCTTGTCCTCGATGTACATGGCGGTGTTCCCGCCGTTGCCGCGAAGGACGTTGTGGCTGATGTCGGTTTCCCCGACGCTGTTGAGGCTGAGGCCGACGCTGGTGTCGCTCGCCTGAATGAAGAACAGGTTCCCCTGAATGAGGCTGTGATGAACCCGCGCCAGGGCGACGCAGCACCGGCGCGCGTTGATATGGCTGTTGACGAGGCCGAGATGGCTTTCGGCCGTGGCGGACGCATCCCAATAGACACCGTAGTCGGTGGCGACGAAGACGGCGTTGTTGATCTGGATGCCTTCGACATAGGAGCCGGCCTGCACGGCCGCCGCGCCATATGTCACGCCGCAATTGTTCAGAAGATGCTCGACGGGATCGCGGCCCGATCCGGACGAGCGGATCGAAAAGCCGGTTCCCTTGCTGGGATCGGCGACGGCGTTGAAGACCTGCACCGTGTCGAAGCGAGACAAGCTGACATCGAGAAGATCGATGGCCGTGGTCCAATAGGTGTCGGCTGCGTCGCCGCGCAGCCGGACATTCTCGAATGTCGTCGGCTCCATCGGTCGGCCGCCCACGGTGCGTCCATTGATGCTGAAGGCGACACCGCCGCTGGCTTGCGTGGTCACGAGGCTTAGATCGCTCAGATGGGCGACGCCTGCCATTCCGTCGAACCACCAACCATCGTCGGGATAGGTCAGGTGAACACCGCCATCGCCCTTTGTGAAGACGAGCCGCGTCACGTCAGGCCCGGCGCCGCTCAGCCTGACGCCACCTTTCTGAAGCGTCTTGTCCACCTTGCTGTCGAGATGCCAGGTGCCGGCAGGAATGACGATCTCGCCGCCTCCGCTGGCGCTGGCCGTGTCGATCGCCGCGCGCAAGGCGCTCGCGTTCTCTGACGCGGACGACTTGGTCGCGGGAACCGCGCCATAGCGCGTGACCTGAAGATGCTCGACATCGGCGCGCACCCAACAGCCAAGACCGGCGCTGACGGTAGAGGACGCCACATACTGCGCTTGTCGCGGGTCCGCCGCGACACGGGCGGCATAATCGCCCTCGCGCCACAGCCACATGCCTTCCCGCCCCGCCTCGGCAAGATAAAGGGCGATGCCGCTGCCCGTGGGGCTCCCAGCCAGATCGGAGCGTGTCGCGACCGTCACCGCCCCGCCGCCGCTCAAATCGGGAAGGACGGCCTTGGACAACTTTCCGTTGGTGCCAAGCCCCGCATAGCCGTTGGCTTTGTTCTTGTTCGCAATCTGTTCGCAAGCCTCAAGGGCTTCCTTCAGACCGGCAATGTCCGAAATCCCGAGGTCCCCCCCCGACGAGCCGCCGCCGAAATGGTCGCCCGACAGCGCCCGATCAGCATCACGCCGCAGTTCCTGCAACACCGTGCCGATCGCCGTCAGCTCGCGCTCCAGGGCATTGCCGACGACCACACCACCGCGCAAAACGTCGATGGCGCGCTCATGCAAGCGCCGCCCTTGCAGCACCGCCTTGTCGCCATTGCGAAGCGCTGTGGCGAAGGTCGCGGTGAAATAATCGAAGGGCTGACCAGCGACCTTCTGGATGGTGACGGCCTCGGGCGCATAGGCTTTTCCCGCGCGGCTCACCTCGGCGATCACGTCCTCTGCGTCCCAGATGCGAAAGGCGAAAGGCCCATAAGTCGACCGCCCGTCGCCGGCGATCGGGGCGGTCTCGCGCGTCTGGCGGGGCAGCGGATAAGGATTGGTCATGGCAGGGCTCCGAAGCGACCCCGCCAGCATGGTGGCGATGAATCCCCCTTAACTGCTGCTCAGCGGAAGGAGGTTAGAAAGACGCTCTGTCACCTCTTGCCATTCGCTGCCCGTATGACAATGTAACACACCATCCTGACTATGGAGGTTGCCATGCCCGCGACCACAACCATCACCACGCGGATTGACGAGACCGTGAAAAAGAATGCGGCCGAAGCTCTGGAAGCGATGGGCCTGACCTTGTCCAGCGCGGTGAACATATTCCTAACCCGCGTGGCGCATGACCGCGCGATCCCGTTCGACATTCGCGTCCCCAATGCGACGACCCGCGCGGCGATGGCCGAAGCGGACGAGATCGCGTCCCGTCGCGCCGCCCGCTTTTCCAACGCTAACGAGATGATGGACGCGCTTGAAACGGGCCGCGAGTAGCAAGCGAGCGGCCCTGCCGCTGGCCTCCGATTACACCAAGGAGTTTCGAAAGGACTGGGATCGACACAACAAGGCTGGACGGCTCGACATGGTCCGCCTGCGCGAGGCCATGTTCCTTGTCATGGCGAACGAACGGCCATTGCCGCCGGAATGGCTCGACCATACCCTCACCGGCCAATGGGACGGCTATCAAGAGCTTCACGTCGGCGGTGACTTCCTGCTGATCTACAAGCTGACCAAGACCATGGTCGTGTTTACCCGTACGGGCACCCATGCAGAACTCTTCGAGTAAGCGCAGGAGAATCCGGCAATGGATGAACTTCTCGGAACCGCGTGGCCGCTGCCTGTCGGCGGCCTCGTCATGGCCCTGGTCGGCTATCTCTGGCTCGGACGCAATGCGCGCGCGTTCGACCGCAAGTATGGAAAGCGCTGAAAGCGAATCCGTTTCGGTGGCAAGGCGCATCCCCGGAAGGCTCCAGCCGTGACGCTCTTCGAATTCTTCGCCCTTTTCGTTATGCCCGCCATCGTCTTTGCCCTGGGCTATGGCGTGTATCGCGTGACGGATCGCACGACGCATCGCTAATCCCGAGCTAGTCATTTGGCTCGGGCGGCGCAGCGATGCGCGGCCCGCGCGACGGCAGAGCCTGACCAGGCGCCCACCAATAGTCCTGCCCTATCCTGCTCTTCAAGCTACGGGCCTTCGACTTGAAGCTCTTGTCGGCCTCGGGATCGGTCAGCCACTGGAGCTGATCGAGGAAGAGCCGGCGATAGGCCCCGCGTGTCGCCCAATTCGACGCGACGACAGGTGTGTAGCGCCCAGCGAAGTCCACGACTTGCCGACCGGGATTGACCTTTTCACCCAGCGCCGCTTGCAACGGGATCGCCGCCAGCTTGCCCGCATCGGAGATGAAGGCGGCACCGGGGCCAGCCAGAGTGTCTTGCAAGCCGCCACCGAAGCGGTTGGTGGACGAGTTGATGAAATCGCCGAACAGACCGAAGCCACCGCCTTGCATCATCGCGCGCCACCAGAACTGACCATTGGTTGGGCTCATATCCTCCAAATCTTTGCCATCAGTCAGCGCCTTGATCTGCATCGCCATCGCGGCGCCCAAGCTGAGTGAGGCAACCAGGGCAGTGCCATATCCAAACGCGACGGCTCTACCGCCGGATTGCATGGCGGTGATCCGCTGCATGGCTTCGAGCTGCAACGTCGTGAAGCTCAGGCCGAAGCTCTTGAACTGAAGCGCGAAGCTGACGGCCTCGCCCGTATATGTTCCTCGCGACAGACCGCCCATGACGAAGGAGCGAGCGTTCGGCGTCCCGCCCGGCGCCGAGCGTTCCGACCAGGCCGCCGTCAGCTCGGCCAGCTTCTCGGCCACTTCGCGGTGACGAAGCGCTTTCGTCTCGGCCGCCAGTTCGGCGTCCACCAGCGCGCCGTCCGGCCCCGGCTGAAGATAGCGCACCTCGCCGCCCCGATCGGCGATCGACATGGGCGTGACGAAGCCGGCGGGATCGACACTGGCGCGCATGATCTCCCAATCGGCCGCGTCGATCCCGAAGCCTTCCATGGTCACGCGCAGTCGCTCGGGCAGCGCGGAGAAGTCCGAGGCCGCATGATCGGCCAGCGTCGCCTGCCAGGCACGGGCTTCCACGAGCTTGCGGCCCGTTGTCAGCGGCGTCAGGAGGTTCAGCATCATCGAGCGATCGACCAGGCGCTGTGACCAATGTTGGCCGAGCATCGGGCCAACGAACCGGGCCTCGCCTTCCATGACATGCATGTAGTCGCCCCAGATCACGCCGGCGCGCTGGATTTCCTCCCGGTTCGACGCCTTTAGCATCTTCAGCATGGCGAACATGTCCTTATGGACGATCGGCAAGCCACCCAGGAACCGCGCGCCGGCAGCAATGAACGGATCGGTCGCTATGGCCGTGATGCCCGCGCCGCCCAGAAGCGCTGCGTTCATCAGGTTCTTCACCGTATCCATGGTTGTCGAGATGCCAGCGGCGGCGGTTGGAGCCCCACGCAGCTCCGACCAAAGCGCCTTCATCTGCCATTCGGCAAAGGAGCCGGGCGCCGTACCACTCGCCCATTTCGCTGCCCTGCTTCGCAGTTTTGCATAGGATGACTTGCCGAGGTCGGCTTTCGCGATCTCGGCCCGGACATTCTGGATCATCCATTCCACCATGGCATTCGGGTTAGGCCCGAGCACTTCCATCGCGGCGATGTCGCGGGCCATGCCGTTGACATGCCGGAACATGGCCTGAACCGGATCGCCCTCGCCGAACGCCTGATTGTAGGTCATCCAGTCGTCGGCCGACTTGAACGTCAGGAAGCGATGGTCTTGCCGCTGCGTGGCGAGCGAGCCGGCACCCATGGATTTCATTTGCGGCGCATGGTGCGCCCAACCGCTCGTCGTGACGCTGTCGAAGACGTGGTCGAGCGCCTTATCGAGACCGGCAACGCCGACCGGCTCGGCCGTCAACGGGTGCAACATGCGGTCGGGATCGACCAGCGGCCGAATGAACTTCTTCCACTCTTCGCGCCCTGCCTGACGGATGGCGAGGCCATTATGCGAATGCGGCAGGCCGAAGCCGTCGAGCTTCGGGATCGCGCCGCCAGCGGCATTGAAGCGATTGCGGAGATCCTCGAAGACTCGGGACAGATCGCCGGCGAACCGGGCGGCCGTCGCGTCGGCCACGGTCTCCCCGTGCAGAACGCGAACCATGTCACGCACCAGACCGGCGCTGGCGGTGCGCAAGCCCGTGACGTGGTCGCGGCGCGTCGCGCTCATGAGGTCCGTCAGCTTACCGTGCGCCATGGATATGATCGCGTCCGTCTGCCCCCGGACGCTTCCCGCGCCAGCATAGCCGTAGTGGGACAGCACCTGCACGGCCGCTTCGTACACGTCCGCCTGCCCCTTCTCGTCGCGATAGCCAAGGATGCGATCCTTCAGGCGAACCCGAGCCTTTTCGGTCAGCACGGCACGGCGAGCCTTTTCGATCGCCTGCGCACGCAGCTCACGCGCCAACTCATCCTTCGCCGCCTGGGCCGCCGCATCGTCGCCGAGCTGGAGCCGCTTCTGGGCGAACTTGCCTTCGAAGTCGCGCAGGAGGCTTTCGCCTTCCTCGCGTGTCATGTCGCCCGCCTCGATCGCGCCGCGCAAACAATCCTGAAACGCCATCTCAAACCTCGCAGAAACTCACGGCATCGGACAGGAAGCCGTCGCGCTTGGCTTGCGCCAGTAGCTCGCGGCCGGTGGTGTATCGGGTCGCGCCTTCCGCATCGGTCCCGTTCGGAAGCGCCTCCCAGAGCGAGACCTGACCTTCCGCCTCGGCGGCCTGGAACAGGCTCTGTTCTTCCGGCATCGCACCTGCTGCCGCCTCGGCCTCGCGCGTGGCCGGCTCAGCGACACGCGATGGCGCAAGCTGCGGCGTCGGCGCTTCGAGAAGCGTCGGCAGTCCATCGCGCTCGATCGCGTTCTGAACGTCCGCGATGAAAGCCCTTGCCTCGCGCATGGCATTGGAGCCATCAGCAAGGCGCCCTGCGGCCTCTGTGAGCGCGTCCGAGATCGGACCCTTGGATCGGGCCAAGCGCCCCACGATCTCGCCCACAGTGTCCGCTGTGACCGCACGGACGGCATTCCCTTCGAGGTCGAGCGCATTGCCTGCCGCCTGGATCACGTCGGCGCGTTCACCCAACATGTCGAAGAGACGCTTGTCCTGCCGAAGAAGCTTAACCGCCGCGTCGAACACCTTCACGCGCTCGCCCATCAGCGACTTCGCCAGATTGAACGAGCCGAACATGTCGGTCTGCGTTTCGTGCCGGACGCCGCTCGCCATGATTTCTTCGATGTAAGTCCGCGCAACCCGATCGGTCTCGGGATCGAACTTGGCGAGATCGGCGATCGCCGCCGCGTGCATCGCGGCATCGGGCACCAGCTCGCCGATCAGCGCGGCATGGTTCTGGTCGATCACCCCGTTGACGGCCATGCCCCAGGCGTCGTCGGACAGCCGGGCCAACGCCGTCGCCTTGCGCATCATCGCGCCAGACATCGGCAAGCCATCGTCCAGAAGGTCGGGTCGATCGCGCATGACACGCGCGGCGTCGATCGCCTCTCCCGATCCTTCCTGCATGTTCTTCTTGGCCGCCAGCGCCCGCACGTCTTCGGCCGTCCAGCCGTCCGCCTCGCGGAACAAATAGCCGTCGAGCCGGACATTGGCGTCGCCCTCGCCTTGCAGCCGCTTGGCGAGCCCAAGGCGCTGGTGCCCGTCCGCGACGAAGCGTTGCCCGTTCGTCCGTTCGTGGACCATGACCTTGCCCGACGCGGTGGCGTCCCATCGCTTCACCTCGCGCAGGCGATCGGTCACGCCGGCCTCGTCGCCGCCGCCCTTGTACTGGTAGGCGACGGCGTCGGTATTGAGGGATCGCGGATCGAACCGCTCGAAGGCCACCGGCCTTCCCTGCACTTCCACACGCTCGGCCGCCGGCACGGCTTCCGACAGGACGACATTTTCCGAAGGGTCGCGCGGGGCCTTGATGACCGGCCCCGCCGGCATGGGCTCGCCGCGCTCGATAGCGCGTGTCGCGGCATTGCGCATCGCGCCCGCCTCGTCGTCGGTGAGGCCGGGCAGCGAGCCGAACGCCGCATCGTCGAGTGTCTTTTGGTCCGCCGCGACGCGCGCCGTGCGCAGCTCGGCCGGGTCGAGCTCGACGCCGAGGCGGCGCGCCACATCCTCGAAATCGCCGGCCTTGGCCTCGCCCGTCGCCAGCCGCTCGATCGCCTCGATGCCGGCGCGATCCGTCACCTTCAGCGCCGCCGCTACCTCACGACCGCCCTGGACGAGACCACCGAACGCGCCGCCGAAGAGACCGGCCAAGCCGACCTGTTTGAGTGCCGGCACGATCCCGCTTTCGAGACCGTTCTCCGCGCGCCATTGCTGGGCGCGAAGCTGCACGGCGCTCTCCACGCCGGCATTGATGACGGCTTCCGTCAGAAAGACCTGACCGATCCTACCGATGACGCTCTTCGCGACGCCAGCGCCGCCGCCCACGAACAAGGTTGCGATCTGGAGTGGATCGCGGAGAGAGCCCCGGACGCTGCCGGTCAACGTCGCCGCCAGTCGCGAAATGGCGGGCAAGTCCTCTGCCGCCTTCTCTGCCGCCTTCAGCCGCTGATCCGCTGCGACGGTAATGCCACGCACCTCGGCGTCGAAATCCGGATTGAAGAGCTGCGCCTGGTCGGGATGCTGTTGGCTCAGTTCGGCGAGCTTGGCGCGGAAGTCCGCCATCTCACGCTCAGCCTCGTCGCGGAGCACGGCACGACCGCCCATCACGTCAGGGCCAGCACCGTAGTCCGCGACCACCGACCCTTTCCGCAGCTCCATGGGGTTGCGGAGCTGGACGCCCGTTACCTCATGGATGCGATCAATGCGCCGCCGATAGGCTTCGATCTGCGCGTCTTCGCGGGCGAAGGTGTTGTTGTTGTAGGTCGCAACCTCATGATTGGCCGCGTCTAGCTCGGCCATCTTCGAACGTTGATCGTCGTTCCAAAGACTGCCAATCAGGTTGGCTTCCTGTTGCACGAGCATGACGCCAGGGAGATACCCGCCGGCTTCCGCCCCCACTTCGACCACGGCACTTGCACCGCGCTTCAACTTGGAAAGGGTGGTGTCCGATGGATCGCCAAACGTAATCGTCTTTCCAGAGGAAGCGTAATCCGGAGCAAAATCGAAGATACTCACCGGAACGCTCCCGGCACACGAGCCTCAAGGAGCGGGCGCATCGCCTCGATCGCGAGCACAAAGGGGCGCCCATCAGCGCCGCCGATCCATCGCGGATCGTCCGATGTCGGGTCGCCGACCGCGAACTGATACCCTCCCTTCACCGCTACAGGCTTGGCCGCTTTGAGATCGGCCGCGCTGTAGGGTTTGCCGTTCTCGCGGACGGCTGGGGACGTGAAGAATGGCCTACCGACTCGCGAACGTTCGCCCTCCTTTGGCAAGAGATCGTTATCGCGGATCGCGTCAATCACTTCGTCAAATCGATCCGCACGGATCGAAGAAGGAACGATGACTTCAGGATGATCGGCACCTATGCCGAAGAGCCCGCCTCGGGAAACAGTGGTGATGCCCCCATACTGCACGTCACCCTCGAAGACCGCGCCGGACGCTTCCTGCAAAGCGCGCTCGAACACGGGAACGGCCGCCTCGCTCTTGGGATCGATGCCGGTTTTCTCCAGACGTGTTTTGGCGATGGCTTCAGCCGTTGCGATCGCGCGCGTTCCGAACGCGGGCGCGCCGGCATAGGCCCCGCCGAACGTCTGCTGAACGACGAATGCCCGCCGCTTGTCATCAAGGATGGCCGGGCGTGCTTTTCCGTCAGCGCCCTTGCCATAGCCTTCGATCACGTCGGCCGCAGCCTTGGGCGATCCGCCGCCGGCGAGGATGATGCCGGCTTGCGCCACAGCGGGGGCGTCGTCGTGAAGTTCACTCAAGACGGCACCCACGCGCGGCCCGGCACCGCGCACGATGCCGGCGGCAAGCGAAGCGGCATTCGCTGGGTTCTGTTCCACCATGGCGCGGATCGCCGCCGCTTCGCCCGGCTTCAGGTATTTCGGCGTCACCCCGAAATGTTCGGCCGCCAGCTCGGCGCGCTCCACGCGCAGCTTCACGCGGCCGATCAGGTCATCGGGCGATTGCGCGTCGATCAGCGAGCCCTCTTCTGGCGGCAGAAGCCCTTTGCGCTCGGCGAGCCCGACCGGGTTTTCCTTCGCCTGCGACTTCATCCGCTCCAGCTCGGCGCGCGCGAAATCCGCCGTGCCGTTCGTCACGGCCGAGGCGTCGCGCTCCAGGCCGAGGACATAGGTTTCGGCCTCGTTCAACGGTTTATCGCGCAGGATGCGCGCGGCGCTGACCTTCTCCATGGTTTCATTGACGATCGCCGCGCCCTTCGGGGCCGTCTTCCGGTCGAGCATGAAGCGGCCCATCTCGGCGCTATCGACCTCGATGCCGGCGGCGACGCGCTCGGCGATCGAATCCCCTCGCGCCTTCAGCGTCCGATCGGCTTCCGAGCCGATGCGATGCTTCTCGCCACGGGTGCGATCCAGCGTTGCCTCCAGCTCGGCCCATCCGCCGCCGTCGATGCCGGCCAGTCCGCCGCTGGCGAAGTCCTTGCGCATGGTCTCCTTCAGCGCCGCGACCTCTTCGGGCGTCTTCAGAAGCTCGGCCTGTCGCCCATAGAACGCGACGGCCGTCTGCCGCCTACTTGCGAGCTTGGCCTTGGCCGCGTCGTCGGGATCGAGGATACGGCGCGCCACGGCACTATCGAAATGCGCGTCCAGCGCCTGCTGGCTCGACGCGATCGCCTCGGCCGCGTCATCGCTCGTGGGATCAAAAGCGGCGACGTTCCGAGCGGTGACCGTTTCCATCTCGGCGGCGCGCGTTAGGAAGTCCGCTCGGTCGGTCTGCTTCCGACGCTGGTCCAGGCTCTCCCGCGCCAAATTCCGGTATGGCTGCGTGACATGGAGAAACGCCTTATCATAATCGGCGGCAACCTCAGGGAACACATGGTCCTGCATGTGGACGGTGCGCAGGGCTTGGAAGGCCCCATCAAGCGCGGCGGGATCATCTTTGAACCGCTGATAAACCGCATCCGCGTCGGCGCGGATCGTCGTGTCGAGCTGTTCGAGATATGTCCGCATCCCGGCCGCGTCATAGGCGCGCCCGTACACCGTAATCGAATTTGTTGGTCGCCAGCCGCCACCCTTTGCGCGAGCGGCCAGCGGCTCGACCGTGCGTGATACGCTCGGCGGCCCGACACTTTCGGGCGCGACGGCCGTCGCGGCAGACGCGCCGGGCGAAGGCGTTGATGCAGATGGTGCGATCGCCTCAATGGCAGCGGCCGCGCCCGTGGGGGCCGGCGTCGGCGCGAGCGCGTGGGCGGCGGGCGCACCCGCCTCGTAGCCCTCACCGAACGCGCCCGCCCAGAGCGTGTTGGCGAGCCTGTTGTCCCAACCATGCCCGGCGCGCGGCGTCCGCGCGGTGTAGCCCTTGGGGCGCTCGAAGTGCATGAGGGCTTCGGCCGCCGACGTGTAGTCCGTCGCCGTCTGAAGCCGGTTCCAGGCGAGGCGTTCGCCGGGGCTCGTCTTCAGCTCATGGACGAAGAAGTCCATCTGCGTATCGACATCGCGCCAATTCGCCCCGCGCGACTGCGCGAAACTCTGCAAGGCGGTGCGGCGCTCGTTGCGCCATTGCCAGACGCCCGACGAGGTTCCGCTATCGCCATCCGGCCCGGCTGCGTTCAGAGAGCTTTCCTGCCGGCCATGGCCGACCGAAGCCGCCGCTGCAACGTGACTTAAACCGCGCTTCCGAAGCCCTTGATAGATATAGCGTCCGCGATCATCCAAGTCCTTCCCGCCGGTCGCGGGGGCCGGCAGGGGCTGACCGGACGCGGAATAGGCCAGCGGTGCGCCGCCGGTCGTGGTGGTGGTGACGCCGCCGGAAATCTCCGATGGACGAGGTCCGTTCGCTGCCAGATCGCGTTGACTGTCGATCGTGGCTTCCTTCTCTCGGAAGGCGTCGGCAATCTGGTCGGCCATGGCGGCCGTGCGGGCGAAGGCTTCCGCGACGCGGCGTTCGGGTCCACCGTCCGGACGATCGACCGCCAGAAGCCCGTCCTGCAAGACGGGCGACACGCGGAACGGCTTGTAGGCGACTGGCGAAGGGTTCTTGTTCATCGCCGTCAGCCCCGCATTCCGAAGCGCGCCGCGCCCTGAAGCAGTGCCACGGCGCCCGTCTTCTTCGCGGCGCGCCGGGTAGAAGCGGCCTGCGTCTTCAGGTTCGACGCCCGTTCTTCCAGGCGCGCCACGCGCGAGCGTTCCGTCCCGATCGAGGTCTCAAGTCCGATGTCGGCCTCACGGAAGGCTTCCTGCCGCGCCTGGCTCGGCGTTCCGAACGACAGATCGACGCCCGAGGCGGCATAGCTCGTCGCCTGGTCGCCGATGGCATCCATCATGGCCCGCTTGATGGAGGACCGTCTTTCAATGCCTTGCAGCGTTTCGTTCGATTGCTGCATGATCGCGTCCTTGGCCGCCAGATCCTGGTTCGTCGCCTCGATCTCGGCCGCGTCGTTGGCCGCGCTGACGGACATGAGCGTCGCCGTGCCGGCGAGAATGCTGGAGATGGTCGAGCCGAGCGATCCGATCGACAGTCCGGCACTGGCCGCAGCACCCGCACCGGCCGCCGCGCCGGCGCCAGCACCGGCCGCAGCCGTGCCGCCGATCCCCAGGGCGGAACCGACACTCGAAAACAGCGTGGTGAATGCAGCCGCGATCGGCGCCATCACAGTTTCTCCTCGAAGGTGAGATTGCGGACCCAGAGCGCACCGGGCCGGGTTTGCGAGACGGTGACGGTCGTGTCCTCGATCGCGCCCGGAATGCCCGCCACTGTGACGAGCTGCGTCTTGGGCGCCATCGGCAGGTCGGTCGGATCGGAAGTCCGCAGCAAGGACACGTCGCGCGGCGCCGTCCCGTTCGCGCCGATCGCGATCGAGGTCGTGGACAGGACGTTCGCCTTCACCGTATGGACGCGGCCGGGGCGGCGCAGCACCTGATCGCCCGGCAGAACCCGAACACGCGGCATAGATTCGAAGAGCGGCGCGACCCACAAGCCGACCGACATGGCGGTGGACGGGAAAGGCGTCGTGATCGCGCCGCCGGACACCGTGAACGGCCCGTCCACGAAGCCGCCCGAGGTCATGATCCAGACCTTGCGCCCTTCGAAGGGCAGTCCGGTGAGACGCCCGGCCGTGTCGCTGGTCTGATCGAGCGCACCCGCCAGCCAGGAACCCGGCGCCAGCCATTCATATTGCAGCCCGTCCGGCCGTTCGACCGCCAGCCAAAGCCGGTTGGCCGCATCGACCCCGATGGAGCGCACGGGTCCGCCGGCGTCATATTCGAAGAAGGCCGTGATCTCCTGATCGCGAATGATGGTCGCGCAGACAAGACGCCCGTCCGAGCGCAGGAGCCAGAGGCGCGGCGCGTCCGTGTCGTCGGTGCCGCGCTGAAGGTCCGACATGACGACGCCATCCACCAGATGGCTCGCCAGAAGCGATTCTTGGCGCGCCGTGAAGGCGGTGGACAGGTCGTCATAGGCGGTCGAGAACAGAACGCCGCCGCGCTGGGCGACGAAGTAGATCCGGTTCTCGATCTCGGCGGGCCACGTCCCGCGCTGGAGACCATTGCGGCCGGTCTCCACGAAGTTCGAGGGCTCGTTTCGCGTGATCGTCCGGTTGGTCGCGAAATATTCCGCCTCGTCGGTGAAGACGAGCAGATATTGCCGGGCCGTGACGTGCAGGATTTCTTCGGCCGAGTTGGTTCGCAGGGCTTCCAGCTTCGCGCCGTCGCTGCGCTGGGCCTTGATGTTGACGTTGAAATACTCGGCCGTCTGCGACAGCAAGAGCGCGGAGGGCCGCGCCTTCAAACCGGCATAGGCCAAGCGGTCCTGTACGATCGCGACGACGCCCGGCCAGCCGCGAGAGCCCGACATGAGCGGTTCGCCATCGGTGCGACCGATCTGCGTATGGGTCGGCAGGATCGAGACCGAACCCGTGTTCACGATCTGGGACGTGACGCCATATTCCGAGCCGGACTGAGCGCCCCCGAAATTGAGATAGAAAATCCGAAGCCCGTCAGCTTCCAGAGCGTCGAGCGATACGGTGACGCCACTCCCGAGTGACGGCAGCTTCTGGACCTGCGCTTGCAGGCGCGCAGCCAGGTTGAGCCATTGCGCTCGCGATGCGCTTTGAACGGCCGTTCCGAGCGCCTGCGCCTCGATCGTCTCCCCGTCCACCGTGAGGGACACGACAACGTCGGTCATGTCGCCGCTCGGCGCCCAACGCAGGTACAGGGTCCAGCGATCGTCCGTCTTGGGATAGCTGCCGCCGAAATCGTGGTCGGGGATGCGCTCGAAGGGCCATTCGTCCAGGCTCCAAGCGGCGTCGCTCTGGCGCAGCACCCGAAGCGGCTTCAGGTCTTTGTGGAATATCCCGATCGTATCGCCTTCGAGATAAAGGTTCGCCTCGGCGGCAATCGCGGCTGACACGCCGGGAAGATTGATCTGGGCGACACGCTCGAAGCCGAGGAAAATATCCAGCCGACCCGGCAGGAGCGCGATGAAGAACGACTTCTCGCGGCTTTGCTTCAGACGCCAGAAGCGCGGGGCGACGGCCGATCCCACGGGGAGAATGCGCTTGGTGCCCGGAAGATTGCGAAAGCCCGCCTGCGCGACGGGCTCGATGTTCCGGAACCGCAGACCGGCGGCGTAATATTGCTTGATGTCGATGCGGCCAGCGAGTTCACGAGAGAACTCGCCGGCATTCATGGACTGCTGACCGGAGCCGGGGCGCGCCACCATTCAGAGCCACCGCGCGTCGGTCAGCGGATCGGATCGCAGAAGCGGCGAGGACACGGGAGCGGCGGCGCGATCCTGCGCGACCAGGCGGCCGAATGCGCCGCCGGTGCCGCCCTGTGCCGGGGTGCCGAAGGCCGCCGCCCACAGCTCGGCCGCCAGCCCCTCGTCCTGTTGCATCGGCACGGCCAGGCGCGAGGCGAGCGCCGTGGTGAAGGCCGTGCGGAAATTGGGCTCCCAGGCCACGGGATCGACTTCGACCTTGCAGCGCGCCCAAACGGCGGGCTCGTGCGCGAAGAGCGTCCCGCCTTCGATCGTGTAGGTCCGCAAGACGGCTTCGCTCTGGACGACGGCGCGCAGCACCAGGAGCGGGGCGCCGAGCCGATCGCCGGGCAGCTCGAACCCGTAGGTCCAGCCATTGTCCGGCTTGGCCGCCAGGCGTGTGAGGCGCGAGGTTCGCCGCGCGAAGGTCCAGTCGTGGAGGCCGAAGCAGATGTCCACCACGTCGGGCCAGACGGCGTCGATCGCGCCGTTGGCGAAGCTTTCGTCATCGAGCGAGAAGGACGGCGCCTGGCCGAGCTGGATCAGCGCGCGATTGATGATCGTCGCCTTGTCGATCGGCTGGGCCACGGCGCCGCCCTCGCCTTACGACGCGACCGTGACGGCGTTGCCCGACACGTCCGTCACGATGAGGTCGAGTTTCGCCGGCGCTCCATCGACAGCGACCGAGCAGAAGATGCGATCGCCCTTCTTCAGGTTGCACTTCTGGCGCGCGTCGTTGAAGTAGCCGGCGGCCGTGACGGTCGCCGCTGCGTCCGTGGTCGAATAGACGTAAGCGTTCGACTGGTTGCGCGAGCCGCGATCGCTGGTCGCAAAGCGCGACAGCGCCTTGATGTTGAGAGCCATGGGGTTTCTCCGGAAGGGGGAAGGATCGGCGCGCTAAGCGCGCCGATGCGGCGTCAGGCGGCGATACGCTGGGTGCGAACCTGCGCCTTGACGCGCAGACGCTTCACGCCTTCGGGCAGGATGCCGATGGACGCGCCGGCGAGGCCAACCTTCGCCAACATTGGCGAGCCCTCGTAATCGGGATGGACCGAGATCGAGGGCGTTTCCTGATCCCACTCGGCTTCATTGCCCATGGCGTCCGTCGCCCACATGAACAGGTCGAGATAGCCGTTCACATTGAAGCCGTTGCCATCGGGGCCGGTGCCGAAACCGCCTGTGCCGAACACGAAATGTTCGTCGGGGATTTCGAGAAACTGGATGTTCATCCAGGTCTTCTTGCGCAGCCCCGTGTCTTGGGCGAATGGCAGCTTCGGCCCGACATAGTCGGCGTTGGCAAATTCCTTGTACATGGTGAGCTGATCGAACTGCGCGGTCGGGATCACGCACCAGATCGCGTCTTCGGCGCCCGATCCACGAATCTGGGCGCGCGCTTCCATGAGGTCGATCACGTCGATCAGCTTGGAGCCGTCGCCGATCGTCTTCACGCCGGCGGACCCGTCATTGGCGAACTTGTCGAGGGCTTCAAGCTTGAGGTTGTCGCGGCGACGGCGGATCGCGGCCGACAGCATCTTGCCGACCGCCGCCTGTTCGTTCGGCCCCTGACGGCGGGCGTCCTGCACGCGCAGCCAGGCCGACGCCTCGAAGTCGCGCATCCGGACTTCCGCCATGGCGAGGTCAGGGTTCGTGTTCTGGATTTTCTGGATCGCGCCGGAGAGCTCGTAGCTTTCCACCCGGCCGATGATCGGGAACTTGACGACACCCGCGCCGCCGTCGCCGCGCGCCATGGTGGCATCGAGAAATCCGCCGTTGGACTGGTAGCGTGCCCGGACCATGTCGCGGATTTTCTCACGATACCAAAGCGGTGCTTGCGTCGTCATGGATGACCCTCGCTGATGGACGATACACCGAGGGCCGAAGGCGGAAGGGAGCGCCCCTCCCGCATCGCGACCGTCCGGTTAGCAAGGTCAGGATGCGGGACGGCGGCAAGGCTTAAGTGCCGATCAGCCGGGATAGGCGGCTTCGTAATCCTTCTGGAGCTGGTCGTAGCTCGACTTGGAAAATTTCGGGTTGCCCGGCGTGTTCTCCGGCAACGCGACGCGGCGGCTCAACTCGTCCTTCGTGCTCGCACCAGCGGCCGAACTGCCCGCCCCGGCCGGGCGCGGCTCGCCCGCGCCGGTGAGCTGCGAGCGGAACCACTCGATCGCTTTATGCCCGTCCGCCGTGTCGCCCATCATCAACGACATGTGCTTGGCCGAATCCGCCGGAAGGCCGCGCTTCACCATGAGGTCGAGCCAGCCGAGATTGTCGTTCATGCGCTGGTCGATGCGCCGGTCCTGTTCCGCCTTCGGCAGCGACTTTGCGTCGTCGGGCAGAAGCGCGGATCGCTCGGCGGCCACATCGATCGGCGGTTCCAGAAGGCCCATTTCGGCCGCGCCGGACATATAGGCGCCCAGAATGCCATGAAGCTGCGCGGTGGTGACGCCCAGGTCTTTCGCCTTGGACGCGACCGCATCGAACAAGCCGTCCTGTTCGATCGTCGCATAATAGGGCTTCAGCTCGTCGGGAACGTCGCCGATCTCGCGATAAGCGGCCACGTCCGCTGGCACCTCGCCGCGCGCCGCGATCGCCGCCGTCAGCTTGTCGATCGTCTGATGGTCGGTCTCGCCGAAATACTGATCGGACAGACCCTCGGGCCGGTAGGTCTGGGGTGCAGCGGGCGCGTCGCCCTCGCCTGCGCCAGCCGGCGGCGGGGCCGGTGCGCCACCTTCTGGCGATCCGGCGGCAGAAGCGCCACCGCCACCGCCCTCGCCGTCCGGAGCGCGAAGGATCAGGTTCAGAAGGTTTCTCATGTCGCGGACCTTTGCTCGCGTTGCTGAAGAAGCGCCTCGCCATGGGCGAGCGCGTTCAGGATCACTTCGCCGACGCCCTCGATGCCCTGACGGGTCGCGGCGAGAAGCGCGGTTTCCTCCATCGTCCGGCCCGTGGCGCGAAAGGGCTGGCGAAAGGTGATGTCCATGAGCCATTCAACGAACTCGCGGCCGCGCGCCTCACGAGCCAGCGCGGCGAGGAATAGCGCCGTCTCGTCGCCGGGCTGGCCCTGGACCGGCTTGCCCTCGCGCGGGGCGAACATCGCCTCCAGCTCGTCCCATCCGCCGCCCCCGCCAAGCGAGGACAAGGGCTGCGCGTCACGCCGTCCCATCGCAACCGTCGTCATTCGGCCATGGCTCCCTCGATCACGCCCGGCGCGGCGTCTTGAACGACCTGCGTCAGCACGTTCTGGGTTTGCTGCGCCTGCATGTCGGATTGAATTTGCTGGCGCTCGTCCTCGTCGGGGATCAGCGCCTTATCGATGTGCAGGCCCTCGCCGATCCGGTCGAGAACCTTGTCGATATGGACGTAGAGCGGCACCTTGTCGGGGCCGGCGATCGCGCCGACCATCTCGGTATAGGTCGCGATCGACGCCAGGCGTTCGCCGTTCAGCGCCGCCGCCATGGGCGACTGCACGGCCGTCGCGATCAAGAACTGATCGATGTTGATAGGCGCCCCGAGAAAGCCGAGGTCGAAGAGGATTTCCGCGACGCGCGGCGCGATCACCGGCATGATCTCGTTTGTCAGGCGGCCGAACGCGCCGATATGCGTCTCGGCCTTTTGCTGAAGCCGGGCCGCGATCTCGGACGCCGCGCGCGGGGTGCCCTGGTACTCGGGCAAGCGCACGTCGAAGAGCGTCTGCTTGATCTGCTGTTGAAGCTCCCCGATCACCATGCGGGACACGTCCATGCGCCCCGAAGCGGGATCGATGCGCGAGACATCGGGGCCGAGAATGCCGCCCGTGGACTGCATCGGCCAGAACTCGCCGGGGCCGACCCGCACCGTATCCGGGTTGAACGTGCCGCCGGCGCGATAGGCCCATATGCCGAGCATCTGGATCGCGGCCGCCTTCAGCGCCAGTTCCTGCGCCTTGTTCAGTGTCTTGATCGACGGCAGCGCCAGAAGCACCGGGCCGCGTCCATAAGCTTCGCCGGGAACGCGGTAATAGCGCGGCACCGCGATCGGCTGCGTCTTCGACCAAGACGAGGCGATGAAGGTCGCATGATTGTCGATCGAGACACGGAAGTCCCACCCGAACTTGTTGCCGCCTGTCAGGGCGACGAAATCCTGATAGACCTCGACTTCCTCGTAAGCCTTGGCTGGGGCCTTGAAGTCGTCGGGATAATCGCCCTGCGGAAACGCCTCGACCAGCGCCTGACGCTCCATCTTCTGGCGCCAGGACACGAAGTTGACCTTGCCATATCCGTCCGTGCCGACCGCGATCTCATCGAACGGGATCGCGACGAACACCACGGGTTGTTGCGCGGTGCCCTTCACCGGCAGGATCGCGCCGGTTCCAACGCCCAGGTCGATGCAAAGCTCGTGGACGGCCATGTCCCAATCGCCCGTCAGAAAGAACGGGTACATGGACGTTGCGATCTTCTCCAATTCGCGATCGAGCTTGGCCGCACCCGGCCCGAGCTTCAGCTTGGCGAGCGGGCCAGACTGGAGCGTGAAGGGCTGCTGACCGGCGGGGAACAGATCGCGTTGGAGCGAGCCCGCGAAATACATGACCGAGGTCGTCGCCGTCATGTCGAACAGGCGATCCACCGGGTTCTTGGCGGTGCCATCGCCGCCCGGCCGACGATGCGGGATCGCGAACTCGTAGGCGTCTTGGTAGATCTTGTTCCAAGGCGCGCGCTTGGACCATATCTTGTCGCGGCGCATCTTGTGGGCGGCGAACTCTTCCACGCGGGTCAGCCCCCGAGCTTGCTGGCGAGACCGCCGGTGCTGGCGTCGGTGACGAACAGGCGGCGGCCGCGCGAGGGGCGACGGCTCGCTTCGGCATCGACTTCCGACTTGTTGAGCTGCGCGAGCTGCTGATCGTTGGCGACCTGCTGAATCTGGCGGGCGCGCTCGCTGTCCGCCCGCGCTTGTTCGGCCGCCTTCTTGCCGCCACCGCCGAACATCGAGCCCATGCCTATCCCCTCCAAATCCAGAGCCGCCCGCCTTCCGCGTCGGTTTCGAGAAACCCGGCCAGGCGCGCCATGCGCCGCCCGGCCCGGTTCGAGGTCCGGATGCGCGCGACGATGACGACGCCATGTTCCGCCAGGGGGCGCAGCATTAACTGCGCGACGCGCACAAGGCGCAGCATTGCGCCGCGCGCGGACGGGTCGAATAGGAGGCACAGCTCGCGAACATGCGGGCCTTCGGGAAACAGCGTCGCAGCCGCTGCCAGTCGCCCGCCGAGATAGACGCCGACCGTCTCGGACTGGCGCGCCTGATAGGTCACGATCCGCCGGACGCGCCGGTTCGCGCCGGCCAGGCGCATCAGCTCGACCACGGAGACGGGCGTCTCGACCCGTAGCTCAGACCTTGAAGACATCGAAATCGACGGCGGCGCGGCGAGACGACATGGCGATGACCTTCGCCGGACGGCCCATCTTCGAGGCGCCCACGATCGCGCCCAGGCGCCCGCGATGGCCAAGGCACAGATACTGCCAGGCGTCGTGAATGTGGGAGTATTCGTTCTTCGCCACCGCGAGATTGTCGGTCGCGCCCTTGCTGGCGAGCTTGGTCAGCTTGTAGTGCGCGGCAAAGCCGCCGATCGTCGTCTCGCAGCACGACGAGACCAGAAGGCGGGGCGTGTTGCCGTCGATCGGCGCGCCGAGATACCAGCGCACGGATTCTTGCCGAAGCGCCGGTTCGTTCGATGGGGCCGGCAGGATCGATATGTTCAGCGCGCGGGCGACGATCTCCATATGGGCCAGCTCCCCGGCCACCCGATCGGCCCCGTAGAAGGCGGACGGATCGGCCCAAGCTTCCGCGATCGCGAAGCCAGGGAAGTCGGACAGAAGCACCTCGATAATTTTTTCGGCGAATCGTGAGGGGCCCGTGCCGGGATCGGAGCAGATTTCCCGCAACATGCGGAGCTGCCCGTTCGGCATGAACTGTCCGATCCCGCAGGCGGGCGAGCCGCCGGCATCGAGACCAATTCCGATCGGCAGCCCGCGCATGGGCTTGAGCACCTGGTCGGAGCGGTGCCGCGTGTCGTCATACTCGGGATAGACGGGCTTGCCGTCACGGGCATAGCCGAACTTCCCGTGGACCATGCGCCGTACCATGTCTTCCGTCTGTGTCGCTGCCTCCAGCTCGTAGGAGGATCGCGGCTTGCCGACGCGGTTTTCGGCATTGGGCGACAGGCCGGACGGCTGCTGGTACAGGTTGAAGCCGGGCTTTCTCTCGCTGTTTTTGACGCAGAACCGATAGGTCCAATTGCTGACATCGGGCGGGTTCATGTCGCCCCAGATCATGCGCGGCAGGATCGTGTCATTCTCGCCCACCGACAGGCCCATGGCGGCATATTGCGCGCGGGCGTCGCGCGAGATGCGCGTCAGCTCCGAATCGGCGATCTGTTGCACGGGCGGATAACGGCCCGTGCGCTGGAAGAAGAGGCCCGGCACCTTCTCGTCCAGCATGTCGCATTCGTTCATCCAGCCCATGGAAATCTCATAGCCCTTGATGAACTGTTCGACGTTGGCGTCCCCCACCGCGCCCGTCTCAAGCTGAAAATCCACCTTCACCCTGTCGGCCCCGCGAAGGGTCCACCATTGCAGATGGTGCTTGATCGGGCGGTCCTGACCGCCGGAATAGCTCACTGTCCAGAGATGGTTTTCGGGGAACGCCTCCTTCCACGAGGCCAGCGCCGTGCGCTCGAAGTCGCGATAGGTGTTGCGGATGCAGGCGATCTTCACCCGCACCACGCCGTCATTGCAGACGGGCATGTAGGTCGCGGCCAGAAGCGGCCCCTTCATCACGGACGCGACCGTCTTCCCCGACCCCGCCGGACCCATGATGATGTCGATCGGTCCCTTGGACTGGAGGAAGGCGGCGCCCACCGGCCCCGGCGGTCGATAGTGCTGGAGGTTGATACCCATGTCCCGATCCCGCTTGCGGTCGGGCACCCCCGACCCGCCGGACCCTAGCGGGTTTCGCGGACCCTCAAGTGCGCGGGCCGGAACGGCTGGTGTGTGTGAGAGCGCACACCCCTGGTAGGGAGGGCGCGCGCGGGTTTTGAAGCGCGGCCGGGCGCGCGCGGTTTGGCGGGCGCGGCCGGGGGCGGTATCGGGCGAGTGCGCGCGTTATATGTCGCGCGATCTATTGCCGCGAGCGTAATGCGTCGTCGTTGGTCCCATGATTTTCAATCATGTGCGATACGCCGATTTCGTCAGCGATCACAGCGACTTAGCCCATAGGGTGAGACACCACCACCGCGCGTCTCACCTGCCCCGTTCGGCTAAGCTATTGTTCTTCCTCGACTTCCGCGATCTCGCCCGTCAGCGAGAAGACGCCGTCCGCGACCGCCTGCGATGGCATCTCGCCAACCACCAAAACGCCCAGCGACCGTTCTTCGACATGGACCTCAACCGGCCGCTTGCTTTCCATGTACGGCATCAGCTCGACATTCGCCTTGACGATGAACCCCATCGCTTCGGCCTTCTCGCAGCCGAGTTCCCGCGCCAGTTCGTCCGGACTGGCATTCGCCAGGGCCGCGAGGTTCAAGGCCGGGTGCCGGAAGCCCATGGCGAGGATCGTGTCCCGCATCGCCGTGGTGCGCTTGTTGGCGGCTCCCTTCGGCCTCCCGCGCCCTTTGGCCTTCTCAAGGGTTTCCGCCACGTGCCTGACCGGCCCTGCGAACAGCGGGCCAGCGTCGCCGAAGAAATCGTCCTGCTCGGCCTCGATCGCCGCCGCCGGATCGCTCGGATTTTCCCGCGTGTGTGCCACTCACAGCCCCAATTCTGCCGCCAGATCAGCGAGTTGGTCTATTTGCCCTCTATTATATTCGCCTTGAGTGCGCCGGATCGCCTAATTGGCTTCTAATTGCCGATCTAATTGCGATTGGCCTGTACTATCAAATACATACCTACCGAAATTAGATAATTAGAAAATTAGATCGTCACATGTATGCACGCGCGCGCGCATGGATATACGCGCGGGCGCGCGAAGGAGCGTCTAATTTCTAATTTCACCCGCTAAGCTGCTGATTTCTTTCACCTATTGCAATTAGATCGGCAATTAGAAGCGTCTAATTGGTCTAATTGCGAGGGGCGTCCACCCGATCCCCGCTGGCGAGAGACCCCACCGTGTCATGGCCGCGCCCCTCTTAAGTGCCCGTAGCGTAGCGGACCGGATCGACCCATGTCGAGAGGGACGATCCGCGCGGGCTCCGCTTTCACCCCAGCAGGGCGAGGGACGAAAGGTATGGGCAGGCCAGTTAGTTCGCCTTCGCCGCCCGCGATGAGCGCCATTTATCCCAAAGGTGGCGGATGCCACGCCCAAGCATGTAGAGAACGCCGACGTAGACGACATCGAATGCAACTACGACCAACCATCCAGCCGTCGTCAGTTGAACAACCTCCAGTCCGTGCTCCATTCGCCAAGCCGAAGAACGCTGGTCGGAAAGCGCTGAAAGTCCGAGGGAAATACCGAGCGGAATAAGGCAGGACAGCCAGTGCAGACGCATTGCGCCGAATATGATCGCCAGCATGATTCGCTCCTACGTTGTGGAGCGTCGAGCCTTACCCGCCTTTTCGGCTGCGTCCAGCCAGCCAATCGCGCAGGATGATGCGCAGGGCTTCGGGCCTTGTGTCCGCAGGAATTTCGGCCATCGCAGCATCAAGGGCTGCAAGATCGTCAGCCTGCAAACGGACCTGAACGGGCGTACCGATACCCGTTGCTGGCCTTCCGCGCTTTTTTCTGGATGCAGGAATGCTTGACGACATGACTTACTGCAACCATAAAAGAACGAGCCGAACAAGAGCTTGCACCCTCTTGAACGGCTCTAACCCGAGCCATGGAGCTTACCCATGCCAGAGGCTGCGCCCTCTATAACCCGACGCGCCTTCATGCGCGAATCCGCCGTGCTGGCGAGCTTATCCGCCCTGCCCGCCCACGCGACCACCCCGGACGGTCTCCCCGATCTGATCGCCCGCCATCGCCTCGCAGAAGCCGCTTGGCTCGATCTGGACGCCGCCTATGGCGACCACCAAAGCCCACACCAGGAGCGCCACGTGCAGGCCGCCTATGCCACGCAGGCCAAGCATTTGACCGAGCTTCTAGCCTTCCGCCCACGCTCGATCGAGGATGCCCAACTTCGAACCGCCTATCTGGTCGATGGTCCCTGGTGCGGCAGCATCCCGACCTAGGCCGAGATCACTGCCCTGCTTCGATCCCTCCTGCCGGAGAACCATCAATGAGCGAGCTACCGGATGAGCCTTCCAACCCGGTTGAACCCGTCGTGTTCACACGGCGCGGCACCGTGTTCGCCAACAGCCGCGACGTGGCAAAATTCTTCGAGAAGGAGCACCGCCACGTCCTGCGCGACATCGACAATTTGATTGCTGAGATGTCAGAGGGGGGTCTGCTCAATTTTGAGCAGGGGGGTCTCCCCAATTCTGGGGAGGGGGGTATGCCCAATTTTGGGCATACCCCCTATGTCGATCCCCAGAACGGGCGCACCTACCGCTCCTTCGACATGGACCGCGACGGCTTCACCCTTCTCGCCATGGGCTTCACCGGGCCAAGAGCGCTTAAATGGAAGCTGCGCTACATCGCGGCCTTCAACGCCATGGAGGCCACGCTCAAGGCCGGCGCGCCGGCCCCAGGCGCCCTCACCTTCGAACAGAAGATGCGCTATCTCGAATTCATCCGCGACACGCTGACGGCCGATGACGTGCGCATGGCCGCGCGCGGTCTGGGCCTGCCTGTCGGATCAGGGGGCGGCGCGTCACCGCCCCTCGCTCTGCCGGCACACGAGATCGAGCCCGGCCCGACCGTCGAGGACGGCCGCCGATGCCTCGCCCTGCTATCGGGCTACGATCTGGCCGGCGAGACGATCGCCGAGCTGATCCGCGCGCAAGCGAAGGAGGACGTGAAGGCCATGCAGAAACTGCTCCAATTCGGAATTCATACGGATTGGGACGCGGAGACAAGGACGACGCTCGTCGCCATCTCGGCGCAAAATCAGCGCATTCACCGCATCTTCATGGCAACGCCCTGGAACCACGGTCTTTGGGACTTGGCTTTGTTGCAACTTCCCGGCGCTCGCGCCATCGAGATACCAGCCCGCAAGACGCAAAGGCGCGTCATCCGCACGAGACCCACGATCCTCCTGCCGATCGTCCTCTTTACCGCGTCTTAGCAAACAGAGATTGGAGTTGGCTTGGCCAGATCATTTAGCTGTGCCAACATCGCAAGCACCCACCTGCCGCGGAATCGAATCTATCATGCCGTCAACAAGCTTAAGTTACAGAGATGTCGGCGCAATACATCTCACTGATAAGGCATTAAAGAGCTTCGCGCGCACAGCAGAAGAATTCACCGGAGGAAAATGCGAATTTGAAATAACCTTTGCAGATAATTATACGATAAAAGATGAAAGTATCGATGCAATCATAGCCAGCGACCTTTTCAGAACGTCGCTAGCGAAGGGGTTTAAGGTTTCATCGATCAACAAAAAGGGTGAAGTATCTCATTACTTTACCCTTGAGGCCGAAGAGTTCGTTTCGGAGGGCCGAGTAACCGCCAGATTGACTGGAGAGCTTGCAGCACTTCGCTCAGCGAAGAGTGCCATAGAGGATGAAGTCATAACATCAAAGCCATGGTATAATATATTATATATAACAAGCATAAACGTTTGGCTTTTCCTTATATTGCCGATTATATCGCTTTTTATTGGAATTCCATTATTTTATTCACTAATCTCATATTTACCGCAAACAAAAAAGGATGTTGTCATAAGCGCACTATTCATAGCGCTATTCTCTGGATTCAATATTGCATCGTTGGCATTATATATAGGAAGCAAAATCAAAACATACCTGTGCCCACCGTTCTTGATTGAGATAGGAAAGGGCGAAACTTTAGCGAAGCATCAGAGCGATCTTCGGAAGCGCAGCCTCTTTTTTGTAGTCCCTACTGCGCTTACCGCAGTCTGGGCTTGGGTGCGAGCAACGTTTGGCGCTACATGAGCGCTGCTTTACATGGCCGTCAGCTCTCGGCCGTGTGCTTAGTGAACGCGTCCAGATCGATGAGCTGGCAATAGAGCGTCGAGCGATTGAGCGTCATGTTGTGCTCATTCTTCGGCCGCCTGAGAACCACGTGCTCCGGTCCCTGACGCAGGGCGGCGAACCACACGCCGCCGCGCCAGATGGTGTCGGCGTAGATCTTCTCCAGCGCCGGCCCCTTGCCGGGAATGGCGAGCGCGTAGCCCTCGCAGCATTTGCCGCGATCCTTCAGTCCCAGACCGGCCGCCTTGAGGCGGGATTGAGCCTCGCTGAAGACCAGGCCCACGTCGCGCTGTTGCAAGTCCTCGATCACGCCGCCGATCGTCGGCCGCTCGCCCGAACGCCAGGCGTCGATCGTAGACGCCAGCAGGTGCTCGATGCAGGCTTGCCAATTGTCCGTCTGCTCGGCGCGATCGTCGGCCGTCGCATCCGCGATCATCTCGCCGACGCGCGTCATCTCGGTTACGTCCAGCCCGGCCTCGCACATAGCCTCGTCGCCCAAGAGCATCTGCGCGGCCGCCAGAAGCGTCCCGTAAGTGTCTTGGGCGCGGGCGTCCAACCCGTTGTCGTGAAGCGCCCGCTTCCATTCGGGCAAGAGCTTCGTGTCGAAGTCCACGAATCCGTCCATCACCTGGCGCAGGATCATGCGGCCGTCATGCTCGAACATGTCGAGGCTCATGGCCTTCTTGTTCGCGTCGAGGCGGGACAGGTTCAGGATCGCCATGCGGCTCTTGTCCTGAACGCCGAGCGGCGGCGGGTTGATGGCCGAGAAGAGGAACGAGGATCGCGCCTGAAAATCGACGCCTTCATGGTCCGCACCGCCGCGATAGAGACGCGCGCCGGACGCCGCCAGGCGCGCCAGCTCGATGACGGCCGTCGCCTTGGTCGATCCCGGCTTGTTCTCCAGCTCGTCCACCGTAACGGGCAAGCTGTCCTGTTTGACGCGCTGATAGATGCCGGCGGCCGTCGTGTCGGCCGTGGCGTGAAGGCTCGTATCGAAGAGCCGCTGGATGATCCCGTGCAGGGTCGATTTGCCGACGCCGGCGCCGCCCGTGGTGAACACGATCGGCCGCCAGGCGAGCGCACCGCCCATATAGGCCGTGGCGAACCAGCCAAGAAACAGGATGGGGTCGATCGTCGGCCGCCCCCAGCTCCAGGTCTGCAATTGCTTGAGAAGCCGATGCGCCGGCGAGGTCGCGAGTGTGACGGGCTCGCCCCAAGGCACCTGCACTTCAGGCGCTTTGGTGTAGAGATGCCCCTCGCTCTCGCCCGGCTCCTCTTCGACCAGGGTGTTGCGATCGACGGTCCAGAGCGAGCCGCCGGAATGCCAGATGAAACGACCGCTCTTGTCCCGCCAGCCGCCTCGGCCGCGAACGCGGTCTTTCGGATCGAACAGGCCCTTCCTGTCGCCCTCGGCAATCAGGCAAGCAACGGCCTTGTCACGCTCCAGACGCTTGACCACCGCCGGCAACGGATCGCCGTTTTCGTCCTTGCCGGGGCTCGCCTTGGCCGGCCACGCCCAATAGGCGTAGTTGAGCCGCCGCCCGAACAAGCGGGCGAGCACGGGAAAGTCCCATTTCGTGATTTCCATGAGCTGGCCGGACACGGACACGCAGTACGTGACTTCGCCATTGTGGCCGAGCACCTTCACGGGGCAGTCGGGAGGCATGTTGTCCCAAGGTGCGCCATGCCACTCGCCAGCTTTGATACCCTTGCGGAGCGCATCCGGGCCAGGCTCAATTTCCGTCGTTCGACGGGCCAACGCGCGCTTGCTGTCACCATACGCGGCGCGGGTGTTCGACAGCCCCTTTTGGGAAACCTGCTTTGCCATGACTGCCTGGAACTCGGGACAAAAAAGGCGGCGCCACGCGAGACGGGAGACGCCGCCAAAGGTCCGGCCGGGGAGAAACGGCCGGAATGGAAGGGGGAGTTAGAAGCTCGGAGCGAACCGCTCGTCGGCGGTCTCCAGCGTCAGCTCGTCGGCCGACACGGCATAGACGGGCCGCTCTTCGACGGCCGCGTTCCGCGCGGCGTCCGAGGCCAGGAAGCGATCGAGCGTCACCAGCGTATCGCGAAACACCGTCCAGGCCGCCTGATCGACCAAGCCAAGATCGGACCAGGCGCGATCGAGCACGAGGTTCACGCCGCCGTCGCTCGACACATGTCCGTAAAGCGCCTCCGCCGGCGCGTCCGGCCAGGTGCGGACGAAGGGTACGGCGTCGCGCATGATGGCGATCACCTTGGCGGACTGGTCGCGGCCGGGCAAAATCCAGTCCGCATCGAGCGGAACGCCCTCCCCGATCCAGCGCCGGTTGACGCCATAGACCGAACAGGCAGCCTGATAGGCGGCGAGGATCGGCCAGGTCATGGACTTCAACGCCGCAAGCTGGTCGGCCGTCACGTTCAGAACGGCACTTCCATGCTCATCAGCATCCTGCGACGGTTCTCCCGCCGTGCCGCCAGCCGCCACATCTTCAGGGGGCTCGCTCCTGGCTGGCTCCTGCGTATCGCGCACCCCAGAAACATCGTCAGGTCCGGCCGAAGAGTTCGAACTCTCGGCGTCCGCTGCGCCAGCATCGTGGAACGTGGCATCCGCCGTCCTGTCCCGATCCGAAGCGGAAGGGTCAGCCGAAGCGGGAACCTCGGCATCCGCTTCCGTCGCGCCTTTGCTGTCGTCTTCCGCATCGCCCTGCCCGTCCTGCCCCTTCTCCGCCTTCACCGCGTCGATCTTTTCCTGAATCGTCTCGATGCCCCACCGGCCATCGACATCGATGCCGAGACCTTCGGCCTCCTTCACCAGGTCGGCCTTCGTCGCCTTCGCCATGCTCACTCCGTCATGCCGTCGTTGAAGTCCTTGCCGATCGCGGAGCGCATGACCTCCACGGGCTTTTCGTGACTGGCGATCTCCGCCAGCACCTGGTCGAGCTGCCGCTGTGCGGTGCGGCTCTTCCAATCGTTGTCGGCCGCGACGAACACAGCCGAGACGCAGGGCAACCAGACGGGCGCCTTGCCCATGTGCAGGAGCGAGCCGGCGGCCCAGACGCGCGCTTCGGGAATGCCGAGCGCCAGCGTCGTTCCGTCTTCGGTGCCTTCGCAAAGGACGAGCGGCCCCGCCTCGCTCGCCGTGTCGTGCGGCAGACCAGTCGGCCCGCAGCTCACCGCGATCACGCTGCCGGCAGCCTCGCCGAACATGAGCTTGGCCTCTTTCACCGGAGCCTTTCGCGGCTCCACGGGATCGAGGAAGGTGCAATGCACGGCCGTCACCACCCCGGTCGGCGAGCGAAAACCCGAGACGACAGCGGGAAACTTCGGGCCAGGCGCGACCTTGCAGAGCCTGCCCCCGCGCCGTTCCCAGGTGGCGCCGCGCCACCATTCGAGCGCCGGATGCACCCGGAACGTCACGCGATCGAGATTTTCGATCTGGTCGAGCGGGGTGCCGCGTCCTTCGGCGAAATAGCGACGGCCGAGCGCGGCCGCCGGCGTGTCGTCCAGGATCGATCCCGCGCCGTCCCAAAGCCGCAGCACAGCCTTGCGCTTCTCCAGCGCCTTGGCCTCGGCCGCCTTCGCCGCCTGCGCGCGCCGCGCCTCCTGCTCGGCGCGGAAGTCCACGCGCTGGCGCGCCGTCATGGCGCGCAGACCCAGAAACTCGCGCGCCCAATCCATCGCTTGGCGGAAGTCGAGCCGCTGCGTGTATTCAATCAGGCGGATCACATCGCCCTTGTCGCCCGAGCGGTAGTCCACCCATGCGCCGGCATCGCCATTGAGCGGCACCTTGAAGGTCGGGTCTTTCGGGTGGTCGATCGCGTCGCCCGTCACCGGATTATGCGCGACCCAGAAGCGGCCTTGCTGCCGGCCATCCGGCAGGAGGCGCGCGCAAAGCTCGCCGATCCGATCCTTCAGCGCCTGCTTGATCTCGTCGCGATCGCCGCGCATCACGCAGCCCTCGCGCGATCGGCGCCGATCGCCGTGCGCGCCTCGATGGCGCGGCCCGCGTCGTTGGGATCGACGGTCGCCAGCCGGCAAGCCTCGCAGCACTCGGCGCAGACATAGAATGTGCGGACGCAGCCCAGAGCCGGGGAATGTTCGGTCTGCGCCCGCACACGGGAGCCGGGTTCTACCGGTCCCAGGCAGATCACGCAGCGGTGCGGCGCTCGCGTGACCACCATCTTGTTTTGAAAAATCTCGACACCCTGGTCGCGATCGCCGCCGAACAGTTCGAAGGCGAGAATGTCGCGATCAAAGGCGTCGATCTGGACCGGGCGCGCCATCAAACTTCACCCCGCAGCAGCCGCTCCAGCTCGTCCATGTCGCGGTCGAGTTGCGGATCGTCGTGGCGGGCATCTTCCACCGCGCCCATGGCAAGGCTCACTGCCGCCGGCGTCACGCCGAGCGCGCGGGCGAGTTCCGATTGCGGAAGGTCGAGGCCCTGATTGACGAGCGCGATCGCGCGCTGCCGCAGCCGCGCCGCCCGCAGCCAGGCCGCGTCGGACGTGGCGCGCCGGGCGGGATCGTGGCGTAGCACGTCGCCAGTCGCGACGCCCTCGCGCGCGCAGATCAGCGCCAGCGCAGCGTGAAAGGTCGCCACGACCAGGCGGCTCATGTCATCGTGTGCCGACTGGATGCGGGTGAGCCGAGCAAGCGCGGTGCGCAGCTTGCCTAGCGTGACAGGTCGGGGTGAAGACTCGCCAGCGATCGCGCGTCGGTAGCCGCTTGCCGCCATCCCGGCAGTAGCCGCCAATTGCTCGATCGAAAGACCGGCCGCGATCCGTTTGGCTTCAATCGCGAACAGGGGCGAGGCTGCGTTCATTCAACACGCTCTTGCTTTGGAGAAATTCGCGGACGGCATCGACCGTCAGGGGCCGCTCGCCGGGCATCGTTTCGAGGAAGATGCGCCCGCCCGACCACCGCGCGTCGATGATGCCGACGCCCGCCACACGGCAGCGCCGCCATTCGGAATTCACCGTCTCGATCACATCGGCCATGAGCGCCTCCGGTTCGGAGAAGCGCCCCGACAGGCCATCGACCACGACGACGCAGAGAAGAGCCGGCGCATCGCTCATGCAGCCACCGCCTGGCAAAGCGCGATCAGCAGCAATCCGCCAAGCCCGCCCCAGAACAGAGCGAACACAGACCCTACAAGCGCCCGACCGCACAGCACCAAGGCGGCGATCGCGCTGGTGAGCATCGTCACGGCAAGAAGAGCGGCGAGCCAGAAGCCCCAGACCGGCAGGATCATGACGGCTCGAACTCCTCGGCCGCGACCGGATCGCGATCCGCGTTCACCGTCAGAACCCCGATCGGCTCGCCATCGGCGGCACGGTCCAGCTCGAAGCGAAACGGCACCAGCTCTTCAACCGGGCGGCCGAGATGCGCGGCCGCGCGCCGAAGCACGAGCCCGGCCAAGCCATCGAAACTGAAGACGAGCCGCTGGCTCACAAGGGCTCTCCCTTGTTCGTGGAGCCTGAGCCGTCCACGCTCACACGGTGTCCGACAGAGGAATCAGTGACGTGGAAGACAGCAGCAAGCGGATAGAGGCGCTGGAGGAGAGCCTTGAGAAAATGCGGGGGAAGCTGGACCTGATGCAGGGCAGCCTCTTCGCGTGCCAGTTCCTCCTCCTGCATGTGCGCGGCGGCTTCGACGCCACGCCAAAGGATTTGGAGGAAACACTGGCCATCCTTGCGGCGCAGGACGGCATCAACACGACACAGCTTTATGCCTTTGTCGAAGTCATCAAGCAGATCAAGGGACATGCCATGCTGAAGGAGATCGACTCGAGCGATCCTATCAACTGAGGATTCTGTGTCGCTCATCGCCTATCTCCCCGGTTTCGGATGCGGGCGGTCGAGCGTTCGATCGCTCTCCAGCTCCTGAATAAAAGATTCCTGCCGAGGGCGGTGGCGCGCCGCGATTGCGCGCGCAGCCAGTTCCCGGCGGATCGAAAGAGTGTCGGCATCCAGCGCCTCCGCATGGGCGTCCGCCTTCTCGGCGGCCTGGTCGAGCGCCAGCGCCACGGGCGCGGCCGCCTGGTCGAGCGCGTCGCAAGCCTGTTGCAGGAGACGCGCCCACTTGCCGGACACGTCGGTCATTTCATGAGCGCGCTTGTGCAGGCGTAGAAGATAGCTGGCCGGAACGCCGGTCAGCTTCTCCACGCGATGGCGCACCGCATCGTCCGTGTCGCCCGGCCCGCGATAGAGCGCCTTATGCAGGCGCGCCGCGTTCCGCTTGGCTTCGGCCACGGCCGGTTCGAGGGAGGGATCGAGCGCGATGATCACGGCGTCGGCCACGGACAGGAAGAGGCCGAGGGCGGACGCAATTCGGTCGGACATGCAGAAGTCTCCGCGTCAGATTGGGACACGGAAGACGGAGACCCGGACTGATGATCGGAAGCGGACAGGTAGAAGTCGGAAGCGGATACCTGTCCGCGCGTCGCCGAGATGATGCGCGCCATGATCTTCGGTCGCGGAATTCGCAGACCGTTTGCATATCGCGTCACGGAAGCTTGAGTGACGCCGATCTCAATGGCGAACACATCCTGCTTGATGCGGTTAGTTCGGAGATACTCAATCAGCGTCATGCGCCAACGAAATCCGAAATGGTATATGTCGTCAAGCCTCGAAAACCGATTTGGGTTATGAGACTGGAGCTAAAAATTATACCATTTCGGAATGAGCTATCTTCGTGACCTTCGCAAAGCGGCCGGCTTGCATCAGGCAGAACTCGCCGACCTCGCTGGAACAAGCCAAGCCCAAATCGGTCGCCTCGAAAAGGGCGAACGAAAACTGACGATCGAATGGGCGGAGAGAATTGCTCCGCATCTCAACACAACTGCAAGAAATCTCATGTTTCCACCCGACCTTGCACAACTAGCGCCAGTGGTTGGATTCGTGGGAGCAGGAATGGAAGTATTCTGGGAACGTGATGGCGAGCCCGAATTCGTTGTCGTTCCGCCCGGCATCACAGTACCCGTTGAGGTCGTAACGGTGCGCGGAGACAGCATGTACCCAATCTATCGAAACGGGGATCGCCTTATATTCGAGACGGTCGCTCGAAAGCTAGAAGACGTCGTCGGGAAAGAGTGTGTGGTGGAGCTCTCTGACGGTCGCAAGTTGGTTAAGACTTTGCGACAGGTCGGAAACGAGATCATTCTCGAAAGCTGGAACTCACCCCCGATAACCAATGTGGTTATTCGAATGGCCTATCCCATCCGCTGGATCGAGCGTTTTTAGAAAACCATATTGACGTATATTCCATTCCGGTATTTTCTCGTTGGGCATCCAACTGGAGAAACCGCATGACTATGGGTCTCAATCACCTAGAAGCGCTATGCACCTACAGCGTCACGAATTCGGCGCGCCAGAATCCAGTCAGGGGCGACGCGTGATGACCGTCGCACTTAACAAAATAGCGCCACTTTGCGCCGAGACCGCACTTAACAAAGTAGCGCCACTTTCGAACGATCTCACACTCGCGATCGAGGACATCGCATCGGCGATGGGCCTCACCGCGCGCGCCTTAATGCGCAAGCACAAGCGCCTATCCAAAGATCACGGTTTCCCGCCGCCACTACCCGGCGGCGTCTGGCGCTGGAGCCGCGCCGCGTTCGAGGCGTGGGTTCGGGCGAACGGTGTGCCGGCACAGGAAGACGAAGATCGAGTTGCCAACTCCGCGGCCAATGATCGGTCGTCGCGTCTTGTGAGCGAGCAGAACAAGAGCCTGCGCGCCCGCTATGGCGCGGCTTGATGAGGAACGCCTTCGAAGGAAGCCGGAAGCCATGAAGAAGCCGGGCGCTCCAAAGATCCCCAATGTCGCATGGCGCGACGGGCGCCCGCGCTTCGTGCCGGGCGAGCCGATCCGCAAGCTCGGCTTCAAGGGCGAGAGCCTGATCCATCCCGACGGGACATGGTTCACCGCCGGCGAGGCGCTGGACTGGTCGAACCGTAAGGCCGAAGAGATCGCGGCCAAACGCGCCGAACTGGTGAAAGCCGCGAACCGCAAGCGGCCGAAGGGGGCCAAGCCCCTTCGCCACGCGCCCGTCATCTATAGCCTCGCCGATCTGTTCGAGGACTGGAAGCGGTCGCCGCGCTGGGTCGGCGGCGAGGCGATCGGCAAACGGCAGGTGAAGCAGCTCGCCGAGAATACGCGCAACAACTACCGCTGGAAGATGGCCGTCATCGAGCAGCACGATCATGAGCTGTTCCATGCGGCCGTCGATGCGCTGGACGGAACGATCCTCTTCGGCCTCTACGAAGACCTATGGGCCGAGCGCGGCCTCTCGACCGCGCGTGGCTGCATCGCCACCATTTCCAGCGCCATCTCCTGGGGCATGAAGCGCGGCAAGGTCCGGCTCGCGACCAATCCCGCGCAAGACTTGGGAATGCAAATGCCCGAGATCGTGGTGCGCTTCGGCGAACGCGAAGAGATCGCCGCCCTCGTCGCGGCGGCCGACGCGATGGGTCGCCCCGAGATTGGCGACATGATCACGCTCGGCGTCTGGACCGGCCAACGCCAGAACGACCGCCTCGCCTTGGTCGAGGAAACCAGCGAACTCTCACGCGGCCGCCGCATGTTCCGCCAGCACAAGACGGGTGCCCTCGTCTCCGTCCTCGAATCGCCCGAGCTACGCGACCGCCTCGCCGCCGCGCGCCGCCGGCGCAAGAAAACCGGGATCGAGAACCCTCGCGTCATCATGGACGAACGCCAGTGGCTCCCATGGAACGACGATCACTACCGCCACACCTACGCCGAGGTTCGCGCCCTCGCCGCGGCGGGACTGAAGGTCGGCGAGACAGTGAGCGAGGCGCTGAAGCGAGGGACCGAGCCGAAGAGAAAGGGCCAGGTGGACAATACCGTCACGACGCTCTGGAAGCTGAAGCCCTGCCCGTCCGTGGTGACGCTCCACGATCGTCATTTCCGTGCGACGGCGGTCGTCTGGATGGCGCTCGGCGGTGCCACCATTCCAGAGATCATCAGCGTCACGGGCCACACTCCAGCGTCTGCAACAACTATTCTTCGCCATTACCTTGCTAGACATCCGGAAATGGCCGACGCTGCGATTGGCAAGATGATCGCTTGGTTCAAAACCGAGCATAATTGAAAATTGATACGCCAGTCGGAGCAACTAATGGGAACGAGCACACCGCACCATGATTCTGCTGCGGGCACATTTGAGGCTCTATATTCGCCGATAATGGAGGCTCTACATGACAAGCGCTACAAGATTGCCCAAATTGAGGATTCCGGCCATTTAATGACGTCTTACGGTCTACTTCACCAGAGATTAGCTCGCGACATCGAGAGAACGATAAATCTCTTGAAGGATTATGGGGATAAAAGATCAAAAGAAGATCACATGGAGGCACCTAGAGCAAACCCTTTAGATTTGCTTGACTCTTTTCAGAATTGCACGTACAGAGCAGCAGAATTATTTGAGTTTTACGAGAAGGATTTAATCCTCTACATGGGGATCAAGAAATCCGGTAGAAATCTGCCAGCCGTAGAAAATTTTCAAACAAAAATAAGGCAGTACTCAAAAATTTGGAAAATAATATGCAATAAGTGCAAACACAACCATTCTTTCCTTGTGCCGATTGAGGGGTATTATAGCTCCGGCGAAAGAGTTTTAGGTTTTACTCTTTTTACTAGGAAGGACGACCAAATAGGCCCCAACAAGACCCTACACAAAGAAGCCGATGTATTTTCTTACAATATGGTTCTAAGGTCATTGCTTGCAGATGTGATGGCCAGCGACATGGAATCAGCTGAATTGATCAGAGCTGTATCAGTTGAGAACGGCTCAGAGAAGCTAAAAACTGCCAGCAACGGCTTGCCTTATATAAGCGTCCTGAAAAAAATATATAAGCTACCTCGTCTCTCATTTCCAAGGGAATCGAATTGTCCATACAGAGACATTCAATTGGTTGATCAAGAGAAGGTAGGAATTTCACTTGTACCAACCGCCTTTCAAGGTCAGGCGCCCTGTCGATTACAGATAGTTTTGAATTTCTATGGAGAAAAAATCAAGTTTATACTACCTTATGGTACCGAAGTTGGCGATCTTGGTTTCAGCACCGATTCAGATAAGCCTAATCCATATTTCGTCCGTGTTGTTTTCAATGACCATTATGTGTTTTGAGGCGACAAAGCTGGGTGAGAGGGTGAAAGCTCACGTAGTTTAAAGCACTGAATTTGCTTTTCCCACCACAGATTCGTAATGATGGGGTCAGGTGTTCGAGTCACCTAAGCGGCACCAGCCTTTTCAAGGCTTTACGCTCTCCACCGCAGAACATCATGAGAACAGGTGAGAGGGTGAGAAATCTCACTTAAGCCTCTCACCTTTTGGCTCTCACCTCCGGGTCAGCGAGCGCCTTTCAGTCCCGATCAGAGATCCGCGCGGGACACCGCATTCACCGCCCCCACACTGACGGTCGGCGGCATCGCCATGTGCTTGCGCGCGAAGACGAAGTCGAGGTCCATGCCGGCCCCATGCAGGCCGAAGGCCAACGGGAGGTCATTCGTCAGCGGATTGTCGGTGTTGGCCGACACCTTGCCGAGCGAGACGCCGGCGTCGGACAGAACTTCCCAGTCCTTCGAATCGGACCGAAGCGTCGCGCGATAGCGATGATAGGCCCCCATCGTCGGGAGGCTTCCCAGCACCACGTCTTCCGAGCCCCAAGGCCAGCCGCCAGACGGGGCATAGGCGTTCTGATGGCGAACGTCCTTGCTGTTGGCTGAGACGAACAGGAAGTGCGCCGGCGGCGCGTTGGACGGGAACGGCCGATTGCCAGAAAGATGGATCGGCGACACCTCCGCATAGCCCGAATCATGGAAGGCCAGGAGCTTGGCCCGCGCTTCCACCACGATGTTGTCGCCCGGCTTATAGGCCGAGGTCATCATGAAGTAGTTGCCGGGGTTGCTGCTCTGCGTTTCCTCGAAGCGCAGCGCGCCGTTCTCGATGTGCTGGCGCGCCTGCCCCTGATAGTTCGGTGTCCACTTCGACGCGTCCCAGACCGTACCGAACTCGGCATAGCCGATGTTCTCGGTGCCGCCGAGGGCGTTGTACAGGAGGCGCATCACGCCATCGCCGATGTCATAGATGCAGGGGCGGTAGAGCTTCACCGCGTCCCAAGCGCCGGCGATGCGATCGAACATCAGATCGCTCGCCTTCAGCGCCCAGGTCACGCCGTCCGTGCTGGTCGTGCGACCCATGCGCGAGATGCCGTCCGCGTCGAAGGCGTTGTAAGCCATCTCGTAGGTGCCATCCGCCATGATGCGGATCGACATGCCGCCAAGGCCGCCGGCCATCCACGAGATCAAATCCTTGACGGCCGAGTGCATGACCAGCGGCTGGCTGCGGCGCGTGAACGGCCCGGCGAACGAGTCGGCCGTGGCAAGCAGCATGTTCCGGGGCTCGTTGGCGACGGCTTCGTTGCCCGAATAGTAGAGCTTGACCTTGCCGTCCTTTGGGTCGCCGAACCAGCACGGGCAGTCGATGCGCGAGCCTTCAGCCTCGGAGCCGTTCGGCGCGAGCAGGACACCCACCTTCGTCCAGGGGCCGAGCGGCTTGTCGGCGTCGGCCGTGGCGTAGAGGATTTTCCAGTTCGCCCCGTTGGTCCGCCCGGCATAGGCCATATGCAGCTTGCCGCCCTCTTCGAAGACGGATGGCTTGATGGCGAAGTGCATGTCGTCGGGACCACCTGCGGCGAGGATCGGGTCCGGCGACTTGTCCACCCAGGTCCGGCCGTCCCAGGACGCGGCGTCCTTGTCGGCTTCCATATAACCGATCCCGCCGCCATTGCCGTTGGCGCCGAAGTAGAAGGCGCCCCAGCGCGGACGCGACGAGGACGGTTTGATCACCATGGGATCGCCCGCGATATCGGCGCGCCAAGTCGTCGGTACGGCCTTCACGATCGGGTTCACCACGACTTCGCGCATCCAGCCCGGTGTTCCCTTGAAGTCGTCGCCGAACTCCATGGTCGTGTCGATGCGGGACTTTGCCGCCGCGTCGGTCTTGCCCGAGTAGAGATAGATCGTCTTGGTCTGGCCCGCAGGAAGGTTCGCCTTGACCCAGACGCGGGCGGTCTTGGCCGAAGCGTCGAACGTCTCGATCCAGTAAGGCAACGCCGTCGCGCGGTCGCTATCGAGGAAGCGCAGCCCATTGCCGGCGGCATCGACGCCAACAAAGTCGAAATTGTTGGCATCGAGAAGAACCAGGCTCTGATAGCCCGTCGCTGCCGCGCCCGCCGTGTTGGCGATCGTGACGGCGCGTTCCTGCGTCCAGTTGGTGGAAACGGGCACGCTCCCCCCTGCTGCACTGTTCTGCCGCACCTGCACGATGCCCGTTGCGGCGTTCGAGGCCTTCACGACCGAGGATACAATCATCTTCATGGACGACGGCGTATCGCGAACCGCACACACACAGTCGATCACATCGCCGACATTGAGGTCCGCATATTGGAGAGCGCCGTTGAAATAGCCATCGGCAGCGATCTCAGCCGCGCTGTCGCCGGTGGAATAGACATAGAAACTGGTCCGCTCGCGGTTGCCGCGATCGCTTGTCGCGACACGCGACAACGCATTCAGCTTGAACGCCATGGGTGGTCTACCTTGTTGGGAGTTGGGGGAGCTTCACGGGCCGACACGCGACTCGGAACTGTGGCCGGGTCAGTTGGCCGGCGTGCGAGGCGATGGCAGGCGACGGCTATCCATGCGCTCCAGAATTTCGCGCATGACGCGGATGTCGGAGGTCAGGCTATTCACCGTGCCTTCGAGCTTGCCGATCGCTTCCTTGGTCGAGGAAATGCTTTCGTCGGCGCGCGCGACGCGGAACGTCAGCTCGTCCAGGCGACGAAGCTGCGCGTCGATCCCGGCGAACCGCTGCTCGTTGCGACCGGCGAGTTCCGCCAGTTCGTTGGCTCGCTTGTCGTGAAAGGCCTCGTGCGCGGCCTTGAACTCTTCCAGCCGCTCTATTTTGTAGCCTGTGGTGAAGAAGGTCGAGGCGGCCGCAAAAGCCACCGCCCCGACCGCGATCACCGTCTGTACGTTCCAGTTCTGTGTGAGCCAGCTCACGACGCCGGTTCTCCTGCCTGCCTGCTTGTTGAGGGGTTCGGCGTCGTAGAGGGCCATGGCGTCACCTCATGCCGCAGCCTGGTCGAGATCGAGCACGGCCGAGAGGGTCGAGCGGCGATGCTGGGCGTAGACGCCCCAGGCCATGCCGCCGATCGCGACGGCCGAGCCGGCGAGTGTCAGGCCGAAGAGGACGTGATCGACCAGACCGGACAGGCCGGCAAAGGGAAGCACCTGCTGGCGGGCGGCCTCGATCGCGACGGCGAGGCCGCCGCCGGCGGCGCCGATCGTCGGCGTCGCGATCGGCGCGGGCGGAAGCGCCGCGTCGGCGACGACCGCCTTCGCTTCCATGCCGGGCACATAGGACAGGTTCGCGTCGGCCGGGACCGAGCCGTCCGCCCAATCCTGCCCGGCGTCGCCCACCTGATCGACACGAGCGCGCCAGCCTTTGCCGAACGTGGCATAGGTCTTCAGCGCCTTCAGGAAGGCTAGGCGAAGGTCGCAGATGCGCGCGATCAGCGCGTCCACGTCGCTGATCTTCTCCACGGCCGCAAGCGTCCCGTTGCCGGGAATGCCGTCGATCTTTCCGAGGTAGAGGCCGAGCGCCTGAAGCGCGCGCTGGAGCCACTTCACCGATTGCGCGGGGCCGGAATGCACCGCGCCGTCGAACACGACATAGTCGAGCCCGATCGGGAGCTGATCGAAACAGACGGCGCGGCCGTACTGATCGGCGTAGATCGTCTCCAGCTCGGCCGTCGAGATCAAGCGGACGGAGACCTTCGGCAGTCCGGAGCGCTCGCGGAAGGCGTCATAGACGCGCTGCGTCACGCCCTTCATCGTCGCCCCGCCGGGGTCTTTGGGATGGTTGGCGTAGCCGCCCTCGTGCACGAGGATGCGGGCGAGAGCGGGGCTGTAATTGGCTGCGACCATGGCGACGGCTCCAGTGCGGGAGCCGTCAGAGTAAGGGGGCTGTCAGCCCCTCAAGTGCGGCCTCAGCCGATCTTGCGAACGTGCAGCAAATTGCGGGAACCAGATTCGGTCGAGGTCGCGACATTGCCGGGGTTCACGGTGAACTGCATCGTGTCGCCGGCATTCATCCAGCGCACCAGCGAAAGGTTCATGCGGCCGGGCGATCCGCCGTTACGCCAGCATTCCGTGATCGCCGCCGTCTCGTTGCCATTGTACTTGGCGAACAGGAAGGACTTCGTATCCGCACCGGGATTGGAGTTCAGATTGATCGAGGCGGCAAACATGTAGACGCCAGCCTCTGGAGCCCGCCAGATGCCATCGGCCATGCTGTTGCCGGGATTGTCCTGCTGGACGATGGAGCCCCAGAGGATTAACCGTTCCGTGTCGGCAGAGAGCGAGACGCCGCCGGCATGGGAGAACGTGCCGCCCCGAGGCGTTCCCCTCGCTGATGGGTACAGGGACTTTCCGCTGTTGTTGATGATCGGGGTGTTGACCTGCTGGAACACCTGATCGGCTTCGTTGAGCACGACATTCTGGGCGTCGGCTGCGATGAGGTAGCCCGTCTGGAAGCCGGCCAACAGGTTGCGGCCGATGCTGAGGCGCCGGATCGCCATCTCGCCGAGCTTGTCCTCGATATACATGGCAGTGTTACCGCCGTTGCCGCGAAGGACGTTGTGGCTGATGTCGGTTTCCCCGACGCTGTTCAGGCTGACGCCGACGCTGGTGTCGCTCGCCTGAATGAAAAACAGGTTCCCCTGAATGAGGCTATGATGAACCCGCGCCAGAGCGACGCAGCACCGGCGCGCGTTGATATGGCTGTTGACGAGGCCGAGATGGCTTTCGGCCGTCGCGGACGCATCCCAATAGACGCCGTAGTCGGTGGCGACGAAGACAGCGTTGTTGATCTGGATGCCTTCGACATAGGAGCCGGCCTGCACGGCCGCCGCGCCATAGGTCACCCCGCAATTGTTCAGAAGATGCTCGACGGGATCGCGGCCCGATCCGGACGAGCGGATCGAAAAGCCGGTTCCCTTGCTGGGATCGGCGACGGCGTTGAAGACCTGCACCGTGTCGAAGCGAGACAAGCTGACATCGAGAAGATCGATGGCCGTGGTCCAATAGGTGTCGGCTGCGTCGCCGCGCAGGCGGACATTCTCGAATGTCGTCGGCTCCATCGGTCGCCCGCCTACGGTGCGGCCGTTGATGCTGAAGGCGACACCACCGCTGGGCTGCGTCGTCACGAGGCTTAGATCGCTCAGATGGGCGACGCCTGCCATTCCGTCGAACCACCAACCATCGTCGGGATAGGTCAGGTGAACGCCCCCATCCGCCTTTGTGAAGACGAGCCGCGTCACGTCGGGACCGGCGCCGCTCAGCCTGACGCCGCCCTTCTGAAGCGTCTTGTCCACCTTGCTGTCGAGATGCCAGGTGCCCGCAGGAATGACGATCTCGCCGCCCCCGCTGGCGCTGGCCGTGTCGATCGCCGCGCGCAAGGCGCTCGCGTTCTCCGATGCAGACGACTTGGTCGCGGGAACCGCGCCGTAGCGCGTCACCTGAAGATGCTCGACACCGGCGCGCACCCAACAGCCAAGACCGGCACTGACGGTAGAAGACGCCACATACTGCGCTTGTCGCGGGTCCGCCGCGACGCGGGCGGCATAATCGCCCTCGCGCCACAGCCACATGCCTTCCCGCCCCGCCTCGGCAAGATAAAGGGCGATGCCGCTGCCCGTGGGGCTCCCAGCCAGATCGGAGCGTGTCGCGACCGTCACCGCCCCGCCGCCACCCAAATCGGGAAGGAGGGCCTTGGACAACTTTCCGTTGGCGCCAAGCCCCACATAGCCGTTGGCTCTGTTCTTGTTCGCAATCTGTTCGCTAGCCTCAAGGGCTTCCTTCAGACCGGCAATGTCCGAAATTCCGAGGTCTCCCCCCGACGAGCCGCCGCCGAAATGGTCGCCCGACAGCGCCCGATCAGCATCGCGCCGCAGTTCCTGCAACACCGTACCGATCGCCGTCAGCTCGCGCTCCAGGGCATTGCCGACGACCACGCCACCGCGCAAAACGTCGATGGCGCGCTCATGCAAGCGCCGCCCTTGCAGCACAGCCTTGTCGCCATTTCGAAGCGCTGCGGCGAAGGTCGCGGTGAAATAATCGAAGGGCTGACCAGCGACCTTCTGGATGGTGACGGCCTCGGGCGCATAGGCTTTGCCCGCGCGGCTCACCTCGGCGATCACGTCCTCTGCATCCCAGATGCGAAAGGCGAAAGGCCCATAGGTCGATCGCCCGTCACCGGCGATCGGGGCAGTCTCGCGCGTTTGGCGGGGCAGCGGATAGGGATTGGTCATGGCGGGGCTCCGAAGCGACCCCGCCAGAATGGTTGCTACGAACGCCCCTTAACTGCCCGCCGAACCCGAAGCGATCCGCGCGCACGACGGTTAAGCCTCTTGCCTTCTCACATGCGTATGTCACCGTCACACACGATCTCGGCTTTGGAGATTGCCGCGCCTGTGACCACAACCATCACCATCCGAATTGACGAAACCGTCAAAAAGAATGCGTCCGAAGCTCTGGAGGCGATGGGCCTGACCTTATCCAACGCGGTGAACATCTTCCTGACCCGCGTGGCGCATGAGCGCGCGATCCCGTTCGACATTCGCGTTCCCAATGCGGTGACCCGCGCGGCGATGGCAGAGGCGGACGAGATCGCATCGCGTCACTCACGCGGCGGGGAACGCGGATGACAATCGATGTCATTCCATTCGGGCACCGGAAATTTTTGGTCCAGCTCTTCAAAGTGGCCAACATCCCAGACCGCATTCAGTTTGGCCGATATTATGAGGCCGTCTGCGAAATCGTTTCGGCAGACGGAAGGACGACTTTGGAAGAGTGCGTTGCCCATAGACCCAGCGACAGGCTGAACGTCGTAGGAGGTCGCACCACTGACTGGTTGGTCCTGCTGGTCAAAACTGATCTGGCCCTTTCGCAATTTTCCGGCATCGATATTCGAGTCGTCCAATACCGATCGGAAGTCAGCGAGCAGCAGGCGGCGCTCGATTATCAATGCGTGCCCTAAGCGACCTCTTCGCTGTCTTTTGCTGCGGATCACGCCCGGATGGGCTATATCGCCGACATGAGCCTGATCGCCAACGAACGAACCAAACTAACGGCCAACTGGCTGAACGCGATGGCCTCCGGTATCATCGTGACGGGAGCCATTGCGCCGGCCATAGCGGCCGTGTTGGGGGTGACCAGCGTTGCAGGCTGGATCATCGCGCTGTCTTCCTGCGTTTGGCTTTTCTCTGGTCTGGCATTACATTTCGTAGCAAGACGCATTTTGGGAAGGCTTGAGCCATGACGCTCTTCGAATTCTTCGCCCTCTTCGCCATGCCCGCCATCGTCTTCGGCCTTGGCTATGGCGTGTATCGCGTGACGAATCACACCGCTCATCGGTAACCCCGATCTAGTCCTTTGGCTCGGGCGGCGCGGCAATACGCGGCCCGCGCGACGGCAAAGCCTGACCAGGCGCCCACCAATATTCCTGACCAGTCCGCCCTTTCAGGCCACTCGCCTTCGACTTGAAGCTCTTGTCCGCCACGGGATCGGTGAGCCACTGGAGCTGATCAAGGAAGAGCCGACGATAGGCTCCGCGTGTCGCCCAGTTCGATGCGAGAACAGGCGTATAGCGTCCCGCGAAGTCCACCGCTTTGCGCCCTGGATTGACCTTCTGGCCCGTCGCCGCCTGGACAGGCAGGCCCACGGCAAGCCCGGCCGCGTCCGATAGGAAGCTCCAGCCAGGCCCGAGCACGGTATCAGCGACGCCACCGCCGAAGCGGTTCGAAGACGAGTTGATGAAGTCGCCGAAGAGGCCGAAGCCGCCGCCCGTCATCGTGGCTTTGAACCAGAAGCTCGGCGTGGTCATGTCTTCCATGTCCTTGCCGTCGAGCATCGCACGAATTTGCGTCGCCATGGCGCCGCCCAACGTCAGCGATATGAGCATGGCCGCCGCATAGCCCGCCGCCGCTTGCTTGCCGCCCGTCTGCATGGCGGTGATCCGCTGCAAGGCTTCGAGCTGGAGCGTCGTGAATGACAGGCCGAAACTCTTGAACTGAAGCGCGAAGTTGGCGAACTCGCCGAGGAACGTGCCGCGCGTGACGCCGCCGGTCACGAAGGATCGGGCGTTCGGTGTCCCGCCCGGAGCCGATCGTTCCGACCAGGCGGCCGTCAGCTCGGCCAGCTTCTCGGCGACTTCACGATGACGCAGCGCCTTTTGCTCCGCCGCCAGTTCGGCGTCCACCAGCGGGCCGTCTGGTCCCGGCTGGAGATAGCGGACCTCGCCGCCGCCGTTCGCGATCGACATGGGCGTGACGAAGCCGGCGGGATCGACGCTGGCGCGCATGATCTCCCAATCCGCCGCGTCGATGCCGAAGCCTTCCATAGTGACGCGCAGGCGCTCGGGCAGCGCCGCGAAGTCCGACGAGGCATGATCGGCAAGGGTCGCCTGCCAGGCGCGCGCCTCCACCAGCTTCCGACCCGTGGTCAGCGGCTTTAGACCGCTCAGCATCATCGAGCGATCCACCAGATATTGCGACCAGGTGTGGCCAAGCATCGGGCCGACATAGCGCGCTTCGCCCTCGATGGTGTGAAGATAATCGTCCCATAAGACGCCGGCGCGCTGGATTTCTTCCCGGTTCGATGCCTTCAGCATCTGAAGCATGGAGCCCATGTCCTTCAGGATCGGGAGGCCCGCGAGGCGGCGAGCCGCCTGTGCAAGGAACGGATCGGTCAGAGCGGCCGTGACGCCGGCGCCGCCCAGGAGCGCCGCGTTCATCAGGTTCTTGACGGTGCCGGTCGCCGTCGCAATGCCGCTCGCCGCCGACGACGCGCCGCGAAGGTCGCTCCAGAGGGCACGGACGCGCCATTCAGCGAAGGCACCCGGTTCCAAGCCGCGCGCCCATTTCGCTCGATCGCCGGCGAGCCGCGCCATCGATACGCGACCTAGATCGCCCTTGGCGATCTCGACGCGAATGTTCTGCGTCATCCATTGGACCATCGCGCTCGGATTCGGGCCGAGGACTTCGAGCGCGGCGATGTCGCTCGACATGCCGTTGATGTGGCGGAAGATCGCCTGCACAGGATCGCCGTTCCCGAAGGTCTGGTTATAGGTCATCCAGTCATCGGCCGACTTGAACGTCAGGAAGCGATGGTCCTGCCGCTGCGTGGCGAGCGAGCCGGCACCCATGGACTTCATCTGTGGCGCATGGTGCGCCCATCCACTCGTCATGATGCTGTCGAAGACGTGGTCGAGCGCTTTATCGAGACCGGCGACACCGACCGGCTCGGCCGTCAGTGGGTGCAACATGCGGTCGGGATCGACCAGCGGCCGGATGAACTTCTTCCACTCTTCGCGCCCTGCCTGACGGATGGCGAGGGCGTTATGCGAGTGCGGCAAGCCGAAGCCGTCCAGCTTCGGGATCGCGCCGCCGGCAGCATTGAAGCGATTTCGTAGATCCTCGAACACGCCGGCGATGTCAGATGCAAAACGCGCGGCCGTCGCGTCGCCCGCCGCCTCGCCGTGCAGCTCGCGGACGATGTCGCGCACGAGGCCGGCGCTCGCCGATCGGCGTCCGGTGACAAGGCTGCGGCTGGTCGCCGTCATCACGTCCGTCAGCTTGCCATGCGCCATGGACAGGATCGCTTCCGTCCGGCCGCGCACACTCTCGCCGCCGGCATAGCCATAGTGCGACAGGACTTGCACGGCCGCCTCATACACGTCCGCCCGCCCCTGTTCGTCGCGATAGCCGAGGATGCGATCCTTCAGCCGCACCCGCGCCTTTTCCGTCAGCACGGCGCGCCGCTTCTTTTCGATCGCCTGCGCGCGTAGCTCGCGCGCCAACTCATCCTTCGCCGCCTGAGCCGCCGCGTCGTCGCCGAGCTGGAGACGCTTCTGGGCGAACTTGCCATCGAAGTCGCGCAGGAGGCTATCAGCCTCATCGCGCGTCATCTCGCCGGTCTCCACATACCCGCTCAAACAATCTTGGAATGCCATATCAAACTCCGCAGAAGGTGACGGCGTCGGAGAGGTATCCGTCGCGTTCGGCTTGGCTCAACAGCTCGCGGCCGGTGGTGTATCGTGTTGCGCCTTCCGCATCGGTCCCGTTCGGGATCGCATCCCAAAGCGAGACCTGCCCTTCCGCCTCTGCTGCCTGGAACAGGCTCGGCTCTTCCGGCATAGCACCCGCCGCCGCCTCGGCCTCGCGTGTGGCCGGCTCGGCGACGCGCGCGGGCGCGAGCTGCGGCGTCGGCGCTTCGAGAAGCGCCGGCAGTCCGTCGCGCTCGATGGCGCGTTGAACGTCCGCGATGAAGGCCCTCGCCTCGCGGGTCGCATTGGAACCCCCCGCAAATCGCCGTGCAGCCTCCGTGAGCGCGTCCGAGACCGGGCCGCGTGTTCGGGCCATCCGTTCGATGATCGCGCCCACGGTGTCCGCTGTGACCGCACGAACGGCATTCCCTTCGAGGTCGAGCGCGTTGCCCGCCTCTTGGATCACATCGGCACGATCGCCGAGCATCGCGAACAGCCGCTTGTCCTGCCGCAACACCTTCACGGCCGCGTCGAGCACCTTCACGCGCTCGCCCAGGAGCGACTTCGCCAGGTCGAACGAGCCGAACATATCGGTCTGCGTTTCGTGCCGGACGCCGCTCGCCATGATTTCCTCGATCAGGGAGCGCGCGACGCGGTCGGTTTCCGGATCGAACTTGGCGAGATCGGCGATCGCCGCCGCGTGCATCGCGGGATCGGGCACCAGCTCGCCGATCAGCGCGGCATGGTTCTGATCGATCACGCCGTTGACGGCCATGCCCCAGGCGTCGTCGGACAGCCGGGCCAGTGCCGTCGCCTTGCGCATCATGGCGCCCGACATCGGCAAGCCATCGTCCAGAAGGTCGGGTCTATCGCGCATCACGCGCGCCGCGTCGATCGCCTCGCCCGATCCTTCCTGCATGTTCTTCTTGGCCGCCAGCGCCCGCACGTCTTCGGCCGTCCAGCCGTCCGCCTCGCGGAACAGATAGCCGTCGAGCCGGACATTGGCGTCGCCCTCGCCTTGCAGACGTTTAGCGAGGCCGAGGCGCTGGTGTCCGTCCGCGACGAAGCGTTGCCCGTCCTTGCGCTCATGCACCATGACCTTGCCCGACGCGGTCGCGTCCCAGCGCTTCACCCCGCGCAGGCGATCGGTTACGCCGGCCTCGTCGCCGCCGCCCTTGTACTGGTAGGCGACGGCGTCGGTATCGAGGGATCGCGGGTCGAACCGCTCGAAGGCCACCGGCCTGCCCTGCACTTCCACCCGTTCGGCCGATGGCGCAGCTTCCGACAGGACGATGTTTTCCGAAGGATCGCGCGGGGCTTTGATGACCGGCCCCGCCGGCATGGGCTCGCCGCGCTCGATCGCGCGCGTCGCGGCATTGCGCATCGCGCCGGCCTCGTCGTCGGTGAGGCCGGGCAGCGAGCCGAAGGCCGCATCGTCGAGCGTGTGCTGATCCGCCGCGACGCGCGCGGTGCGCAGCTCGGCCGGGTCGAGATCGACGCCGAGGCGGCGCGCCACATCCTCGAAATCGCCGGCCTTGGCCTCGCCCGTCGCCAGCCGCTCGATCGCCTCGATGCCGGCACGATCCGTCACCTTGAGCGCCGCCGCTACCTCACGGCCGCCCTGGACGAGACCACCGAACGCGCCGCCGAAGAGACCGGCCAAGCCGACCTGCTTCAGTGCCGGCACGATCCCGCTTTCAAGACCGTTCTCGGCGCGCCATTGCTGCGCCCGGCTTTGAACGGCCGCTTCCACACCGCCATTGATGACAGCTTCCGTCAGCACGGTTTGACCGATGCGGCCGACGACGCCCTTCGCCACGCCGGCACCACCGCCCAGAAACAGGGTCGCGACCTGGAGCGGATCGCGCAGGGAGCCCCGCGCGGCGCCGACGAATGTCGCCGCAAGGCGCGACACGCCAGACAGGTCTTCCGCCGCTTTCGCCGCGTTCTTCTGGCGCTGTTCCGCCCCTGTCACGACCAGGCGCGTTTCGGCATCGAAGTCGGGATCGAAGAGCTGCGCCTGGTCGGGACGCTGTTGGCTCAGCTCGGCGAGCTTGGCGCGGAAGTCCGCCATCTCGCGATCGGCCGCATCGCGGAGCGTCGCGCGGCCACCCAACACATCAGGACCAGCACCGAAATCCGCGACCACGGACCCTTTGCGCAGCTCCATGGGGTTGCGGAGCTGGACACCCGTCACCTCATGGATGCGTGCGATCCGCCGGCGATAAGCTTCGATCTGCGCGTCTTCCCGCGCGAACGTGTTGTCGGCGAAGCGTTGGGCCTCGTCGTTCGCCGAATAGAGTTCGACCATCCGATCGCGCGTCTCGTCGTTCCAGAGATCGCCGATCAGGTTGGCTTCCTGCCGCATTAGCATGACGCCAGGCAGGTATTCGAGAGGGCCGAGGCCACCCTCGGACGGGCTGGCGAACGTGACTTTCTTGCCGGTGGATTCGTAGTCGGGCGCGAAATCGAAGAGGCTCATCGGAACGCCCCCGGCACACGAGCCTCAAGGAGCGGGCGCATCGCCTCGATCGCGAGCACAAAAGGGCGACCATCCGAACCGCTGATCCATTGCGGATCATCCGATGTCGGATCGCCGATTGCGAACTGATACCCGCCTTTGACCGCCACGGGTTTGGCCGCCTTCAGGTCGGCCGCGCTGTAGGGCTTCCCGTTCTCCCGAACCGCCGGCGCGGAGAAGAACGGCTTACCAACCCGCGAACGCTCGCCGTCCTTTGGCAAGAGATCGCTGTCGCGGATCGCGTCAATCACATCGTCAAACCGATCCACGCGGATCGAGGGCGGCACGACGACCTCCGGATGATCGGCGAACATGCCCCAGGCACCGCCACGGGAAACCTTGGTGATGCCCCCATACTGCACGTCGCCCTCGAAGACCGCGCCGGACGCTTCCTGCAAGGCGCGCTCGAACACGGGAACGGCTGCGTCGCTCTTGGGATCGATGCCGGTTTTCTCCAGACGGGTTTTAGCGATCGCTTCAGCCGTTGCGATCGCGCGCGTTCCGAAGGCGGGCGCGCCGGCATAGGCCCCGCCGAACGTCTGCTGAACGACGAATGCCCGCCGCTTGTCATCAAGGATGGCAGGGCGTGCTTTCCCATCAGCGCCTTTGCCATAGCCTTCGATCACGTCAGCGGCGGCCTTAGGCGATCCGCCGCCGGCGAGGATGATGCCGGCTTGCGCCACAGCGGGGGCGTTGTCGTGAAGCTCGCTCAGAACGGCACCCACGCGCGGCCCCGCACCACGCACGATGCCGGCTGCGAGCGTCGCCGCGCTGGCGGGGTTTTGCTCGACCATAGCGCGGATCGCGTCGGCCTCACCGGGCTTGAGATATTTGGGCGTCACTCCGAAATGTTCGGCCGCCAGCTCGGCGCGCTCGACGCGCAGCTTCACGCGCCCGCTCAAGTCGTCGGCGGATTGCGCATCCATGAGCGAGCCCTCTTCGGGCGGCAAGAGACCCTTGCGCTCAGCGAGCCCGACCGGGTTTTCCTTCGCCTGCGACTTCATCCGCTCCAGCTCGGCGCGCGCGAAATCCGCCGTGCCGTTCGACACGGCCGAGGCGTCGCGCTCCAGGCCGAGCACATAGGTTTCGGCCTCGCTCAAGGGCTTGTCGCGGAGGATGCGCGCGGCGCTGACCTTCTCCATGGTTTCATTGACGATGGCCGCGCCC
>NZ_BBWM01000053.1:0-96149 GCF_001463805.1 Aureimonas sp. D3
GGTGCCATCGCCAAGGCCGGGCTCTAGCGAGACGGCGCGGCGGCTAGGGCCGCCTCGATGGCCTTGCGCATCAGCGTCGGCAATCCGGCGGCACTCAGATCGCCGGCCTGTGCCCACCAGCCTGCGTCGGTCGGCTCGGCTTGGATCGTCGCCAGCCAGACTTCGAGCGTCAGGTCGAAATGGGTGAAGCCGTGGGTGACTTCGCCCGCGCGCCGCCAGTCGGCCGCGAAGGGCGCCGCGTCAGGTCCCGTCGCTCCGTCAGTTTTCGAACTCCAATCCGTGGTGAAGGGTTCGGCCATGCCCCCGAGCATTCCCGAGGCCGGTCGGCGGCGGAGCAGGATCGCGCCGTCGTGCGCTCGCCGGGCGACGAAAGCCGCACCACGCCGAGACGGTTTCGCCTTCTTGGCGAGTTTCTTCGGAAACTGCTCCTGCCGCCCCTCTTGTCGCGCCACGCAGCCTTCGCTGACAGGGCACAGGATGCAGGTCGGCGATCGAGGCGTGCAGATGGTAGCACCCAAATCCATCATGGCCTGGGCAAAGTCGCCGGCGCGGCTCTGTGGCGTCATCTCCGCGACGCGCAGGCGTATCTCCTTGCGCGCGGCGGGCAGGGGCGTTTCGATGGCGTAGAGGCGCGTCGTCACCCGCTCGATATTGCCGTCCACAACCGGCGCAGGCTCGTCGAAGGCGATGGAGGCGATGGCCGCTGAGGTGTAGTCGCCGATCCCGGGAAGATCGCGCAAGGCATCGGCGGTTTCGGGAAAGCGACCGTTGCGATGGCGCGTTACCTCGCGGGCGCAGGCGAGAAGGTTGCGGGCGCGGGCGTAATAGCCAAGCCCCGCCCAGGCGGCCATGACATCCTCGTCGGCCGCGTTCGCCAGCGCTTGGACATTCGGCCAGCGCTGCGTGAAAATGGCGAAATAGCTTTTGACGGCGGCCACCGTCGTTTGTTGCAGCATGACCTCCGACAGCCAGACCCGGTAGGGATCGGGCCGCACGCCCCGCGCGCGGTCGCCGGGTGAAACGCGCCAAGGCAGGCTGCGGGCATGGCGATCATACCAGCCCAGCAATCGATCCGAAAAAGGCGGCAGTTCGCTCATGCCGGCCTCGCGGCTTGACTTCGGGCGGGCGCGCGTCCATCCGACGCGCTGATCGCCGGCAGCCGTGATGCCGCCGTCCAGCGGGATATGTTCTTGAAGATCGAATTCTTCGTCATCAACCTCGACCGCTCGCCCGAACGCCTCGCCGCCATCCGCGCGGAAGCCGCCGCCTCGGGCATCGACCTGATACGGGTCGCTGCCGTGGATGGAAAGAGCGTGCCGGACGCGGAACGCGTGCTTCTCGATCGGTCCGGCTTTTTGCGCGACCATGGGAAGCGGCCGATGGACGGGGAATATGGCTGCTATGCCAGCCATCTTGCGGCCTTGCGCCGCATCGCCGCCAGCGAGGCGGAGGCGGGCGTGATCTTCGAGGACGACATCAAGCCGCTGCCCGATCTCGCCCCCGTTCTGGAAGCCCTGGCGGATCGGGACGATTGGGACGTGGTGCGCTTTGCCCATCATCGCCGCGCGGCGCGCAAGGTGGTGCGCGACCTCCCACGCGGCCGCCAACTCTGCGCGACCTATTTCGGGCCGACCGGGAGCGCTGCCGCCTATATCGTTCGCAGCGAGGCGGCCGGGCGGCTGGCCGATGCGCTCACCCCGATGCGTCTTCCTTATGATGTCGCGTTGGAGCGCGGCTGGGCGACGGGCCTGCGCACCTATGACATCTGGCCCGATCTGGTCGGCTTCGGATCGCTGTCGAAGACCAGCCTGACGCGGGAAACCAGCCAGTACGCCGCGATGAAACTTCCCGCATGGCGGCGTCTGCCGACGCTGGCCTTCCGCACGCAGGATCTGGCGCGGCGCATCTGGCGCACCGCGACCATGGGACGACACACGGCATGACCATGATGGGCCGGACGCTTCTTCTGCGCCGCAGGATCGACCCTTTCATTCTGGGCGGCGGGGTGTTTCTACTCGGCCTCATGCTGGGTGCGGGCAAGGCCGCCTTTCTGTTTTTCGCGCTTTGCGGCCTCTACCTCGCTCTGATCCGTCACCGTGCTTGTCGAAGCGCGCCGGTGGTTTTCTCCGGCCTGCTTCTCGCTTGGTCCCTTTGGCAGATCGGCCTCAGCCTCCTGCGCGGAGAGCCGGTCTCGGGGAACCGGGTTCTTTCCTATGCCGCCATCGAGCTGGCCTTCGTGTTTTTTCCGATCGGGCTCTGCCTCGTGAGACGACCGGCGGACGCGCTGGCGACGGGCGCACGTCTCGCCCTCATGGCTTTGCTGGTGGCAACGCCGATCAACTATCTCATGGTCGGCGATCGCGTCGGGCTCGGCGCGAACGAGGCGCTGTTTGCCTACGTGGCGGGCGTGGTCGGGCTGGCCGCCCGGCTGCCGGCGGTTCGCCCTTGGCGCTGGCTGCCCAATGCCGCGGGATGGACCTATCTTTCGATCGTTCCGATTCTTCTGTCGGGAACGCGCGCGGCTCTCGTAGTCGTGGTCTTCGCGGCACTTGCGGATATCCTGCGCGTGGCTGGCGGCGGGCGGTTCCGCGTCTCGTGGAAACTCGCCATTGCCGCAGGCCTTGGCTTGATTCTTTTGGCCTACCCCGCCAGTCGGGTGCTGAGCGAGCGTTTCGAGAGCGGCGTCAGCGAAGTGCAGAATTTCGAGGCGACCGGAGACGTCACGGGTTCGGTGGATGTGCGACTCGTCATGTGGAAATCGGCCTTGCTCGTCATCGGCGAGCATCCGCTGATCGGGGTTGGCGGAACGCACAAGATGGAAGCCGCCGGTGAGAAGGCCGGTCGCAACGCCTATATGGTTACCTACTACCAGCACCTGCACAATTTCGTTCTGGACGAGGCGATTTCGAGCGGACTGATCGGCCTCGTTCTCATGCTCTCGGTCTTTGCGAGCTTTCTGGTCACGGTGTTTCGTCGGACGGCATCGCGCGATCTGCGCGAAGTTTCCTGTCTTCTCGTCGCCTTTCTCGTGTCCTTCGGCTCGTTTCACGGCGTCCTCCTGAACGAATGGACGTTGATCGTGTTGTTCGGCACGATGGGAACCGTTCTGGCGACGATCGCACGGCAGCGACATTTTCGCCCTGAGTCAGACCTTAAGGGAACACGATGAAGGACGGAGGAGACAAGAGCACACGACCGTCGAAGCCGCGCGGGCCGCGCCCGCTCGCCGATCTCGTGTCCGATCTGGTGGACCCGATCGTGTCCAAACGGGCGGGAATGACGGCTGGGCTTCTCTCGGCTTGGTCGGAGATCGCCGGCCTCCGGCTCGAACAGGGATGCCGGCCTGAAAAACTTCTTTGGCCGCCGAGGCGCAGCGATGACGATCCGTTCGAGCCGGCGACGTTGGTGGTCGCCTGCGAGGGGGCCTATGTCCTGCGCCTTCAGCACGAAGCGCAGGACCTGCTGACGCGGGTCAACGGCTATTTCGGCTATCCCGCCGTCTCACGCCTTCGCATCGTTCAGAAGCCCGTGCAGATTCACCGTGTCAGCCGCAAGGTGCCGTCCAAGCCGATCGGCCCCGGCGATCGCCAAATGATCGCGGAAGCGACCTCGCGAATCGAGAACCCGCGCCTTCGCTCCGCGCTGGAGCGCTTCGGCGAAACCGTGCTCGGGCGCAACGCCGCCGAACGCGATCGGGGCGGACGATAGTCGTTTTCGACGGGTTTTGCCAGCGGACAGGCGCGCTTACGTTGGATTTGCCACATTTCCTGCGCTAGGTCGGGCATGGCGAAGCCGATGGGGCTTCTTTCGCGAAAGGCCGAGTCGAGATCATGACCCTCCCGAACGAGACGACCCGCATCACATCCGGCGTGGCTTCGAAGCGCAGACGTACGGTCCTCGTCGCGGGCGCGGCCATCCTGGCGATGACGCTGGGTGCGGCGGGAACGGCCTGGAGCCAAAGCGCGACGCCGGCGCAGACCCCCGCCGCCAGCCAGCCGGAGGCCCGCGCCACCAACCCGTCCGCCGCCAAGCCGCCCGCTTCCGAAGGCAAGGTGGACGTGGCCAAGCTCATGGCGCCGCAGGCCCTGCCGGACGTGGTGATCGGTAAGGCCGACGCGCCTGTGACGATCGTCGAATATGCCTCGATGACCTGCTCGCACTGCCGCGACTTCCATTCCGAGAGCTATCCGGCGATCAAGAAGGACTATCTCGATACGGGCAAGGCAAAGCTCATCCTTCGCGAGTTCCCCTTCGACCCGCGCGCCGTTGCCGCCTTCATGCTGGCGCGTTGCGCTGGTGACGAGCGTCGCACCGCGATGGTCGATGTCCTGTTCGACCAGCAGCGGGACTGGGCGGCCGCCGAGAATGCCTCCGTCGCGCTCCTGAAGATCGCGCAGCTCGCCGGCATGTCGCAGGATCAGTTCAAGGCCTGCCTCCAGAACACCGAGCTGCAGGGCAAGGTCGTGGCGGTGCAGGAAGCCGGGCAGAAGGAGTTCGGCGTGTCCGCGACACCCACCTTCTTCATCAATGGCGACAAATATGCCGGTGCCATGTCGGCCGATGAGATGGCGGCGATCATCGACAAGCATCTCTGAGACCATCGAAAGATCGAACCATTCGATCTTTGAGATGAAATTGCTCGGATGCCGCGCTGCAGCATTGGCGCGGCACGCCTATTTGCGTAAAGATCGCAGGCTGAAGTGATCGCGGTTTCGAAGCCGCCGGGATAGTCAGATATTTCGATGGCCAAAAGACTGTTCACCTTCCGACGAGGTGCCGCCGATCGAACGGCCGATGCGACGGAAGCGCTCGGGCTGAAAGGCTCGAACCTCGCTGTTCTGGCATCTCTCGATTTGCCGGTGCCGCCGGGGTTCACGATCTCGACGTCGGCCTGGCGCGAGGCCGTGGCGGCGGGGAGCGATCTTCCCCCGGCGCTGCGAAACGAAATGCTGGCGGCCATCGAATGGCTGGAAGGAGTGACGGGGCGCACCTTCGACGGCTCCGACAAGCCTCTGCTTCTGGCGGTGCGCACCAGCGCTCGCGCCATCATGCCGGGGCTGGCCGACACGGTTCTGGATGTCGGCCTCAACAACCGGACGGTCGAGCGCTTGGCGCAGGAACTCGGTGATCTCGGCTTCGCCTTTCGCAGCTATCGTCGTTTCATCGAAAGCTATTGCTCGCTGGTCTATAGCATGGACCCCGGCGAGTTCGACGAGGTGGCCGACAAGCAGCGCGAGCGTTCCGGCTGGCAAGGCGGCGAGCCCCATTCCCTCGTGGATTGGCGCACGCTCATCGGCGCTTACCTGTCCTTCGTGGAGGACGAGGTGGGCGAGGCGATGCCGCAATCGCCTCTCGAACAGCTTTATCGCGTAGTGGAAGCAAGCTTTGCAAGCTGGCGCGGCCCGGTCGCGCGGGCCTTTCGTATGGTGCACGGGATCGGCGAGAACGCCGGTCTGGCCGTTACCATCCATGCCATGATCTTCAACGAGCGGGGTGAGAAGTCCGGGACCGGGCGGGCCCTCTCGCGCGACCTCAAGACGGGCGAGCCGCAGCTGACCGGCGAGTTCGCGCTCGGCGGCCGGGGCGGCGACGGTATCCAGCCGCACGTGGAGCCGATCGATCTCGGCGCGCCCAGCATTCAATCCCTGTTTCCGGCCGACCTCGGCGCATTGGCCGACCACGCGCGACGCATCGAAGCTCATATGGGCGATGCCTGCGAGATCGATTTCATGGTCGGGGACGGCGAGCTGTTCCTGCTCCAGTCCCGCATTCTCAAGCGCAGCGTGGCGGAGGGCATCCGCATCGCCATCGCCATGACGCGCGAAGGGCTGATCGGCGAGGAAGACGCGCTGCTGCGGATCGAGCCCTCGGCGCTTGACCAATTGCTGCATCCCTCGATCGAGCGCGGCGAAGAGGTCGTCGTCATCGGCAAGGGAATGCCGGCCTCGCCGGGCGCTGCGAGCGGGCAGATCGTTTTCTCGTCCGAACAGGCGATCGCGCTGGCGGCCGAAGGGCGCAAGTCCATCCTGGTTCGCAACGAGACCCTGCCGGAGGACGTGCACGGAATGCACGTGACGGAAGGCGTGCTGACAGTTCGCGGCGGCACGACAAGCCACGCCGCCGTTGTCGCGCGCGGCATCGGCAAGCCTTGCGTCACCGGCGCGGGGGCGCTGCGCGTCAATACCGAGGCCGGCACGCTGACGGCGTCCGGCCGAGTGCTGGAATATGGCGACTGGCTAACGATCGATGGTACGACGGGCGAGGTGATCGCCGGCGCGCCGAAGCTCAAGCGCCCCTCGCTGACCGGCGACTTCGCCACGCTGATGGAATTCTCGGATCGCGCGCGCCGAATGCGCGTGCGCACCAATGCCGAAACGCCGGCCGAAGCGCGCGCGGCGCGGGCCTTCGGCGCGGAGGGCATCGGCCTGTGCCGCACGGAGCATATGTTCTTCGAGGGCGAGCGCATTTCCATGATGCGCGAGATGATCTTGGCGCGCGACGAAGCGGGCCGGCGCGCGGCTCTCGACAAGCTGCTGCCGATCCAGCGCTCCGATTTCATCGAACTGTTCGAGATCATGGCCGGAATGCCGGTGATGATCCGCCTGCTCGACCCGCCGCTGCATGAGTTCCTGCCCAAGGGCGATCAGGAAATCACCGAAACCGCATCCTCGCTCGGCATCAGCGTGGCCGTCGTGAACGAGCGGATCGACGCGCTCCACGAGTTCAACCCGATGCTCGGCCATCGTGGCTGCCGGCTGGCCATCTCTCATCCCGAAATCGTGGAAATGCAGGCGCGCGCGATTTTTGAGGCGGCGATCGAGGCCGGCGAGCGCAAGGGCAAGGCGGTCGTTCCCGAGATCATGGTGCCGCTGGTCGGGCTGCGCAAGGAACTGGATTTCGTCAAGGCGCGCGTAGACGGGGTGGCCAAGCTCGTGATGGCGGAGCGCAACCGCGAGATCACCTATCTCGTGGGAACTATGATCGAATTGCCGCGCGCCATCGTTCGCGCCGACACGATCGCGGAGGTCGCCGACTTCTTCTCCTTCGGCACCAACGATCTGACGCAGACCGTCTATGGCATCTCGCGCGACGATGCCGCGAACTTTCTGTCGGCCTATGAGCGGCAGGGAATCATCGAGCGTGATCCGTTCCAGACGCTGGACATCGAGGGTGTCGGCGAGTTGATCGCGCTCGGCGTCGAGAAGGCGCGCCGCACGCGGCCCGACATTCCGCTCGGCGTCTGCGGCGAGCAGGGCGGCGATCCCGCGTCCATCGCCTTCTTCGAGCGTACGGGGCTGGATTACGTGTCCTGCTCACCCTATCGCGTGCCGATTGCTCGTCTGGCTGCCGCGCAGGCGGCCATCCGGTTCGAGCGCGCTATCCGCACGGCGGCTGCACCTAAAACCCGCACGAGGTTCTAGAGCATTTCCAGCGAAAGCCGAGGCGGCTTTCGCGCCCGGACAATGCGTCTAACCAACCCCTCAAAGCCTCGTCATTCCGCCTTGGACTCGGCGGCTGGACAAGCCGCGTGATCTTCGGAACACTTGACCGCTCAGACGCCGGGCAGCGGCGCGATGGGCGGGAGGAAAGTGTGATGTTGGGCTTGATGCAGGACTGGCCGCTTCTATGCACGAAGGTGATCGATCACGCGGCGCTCAACCATGGCGCGCGCGAGATCGTGTCCCGCTCGGTGGAAGGGCCGATCCATCGCACGACCTACGCTGACGTCCGCATCCGCGCGCTCCGCTTGGCCAAGCGCCTTCAGGCGGACGGCATCCAGTCTGGTTCTCGGGTCGCGACCATGGCCTGGAACACGTGGCGTCACTTGGAATGCTGGTACGGCATCGTCGGGGCGGGGGCGGTCTATCACACGCTGAACCCGCGTTTATTCCCGGATCAGATCGCCTGGATCATGAACGACGCTGAGGATGAAATTCTCTTCGCCGATCTGACCTTCCTGCCCATCCTCGAAGCGGTGGCGCCGCGCGTGCCGAGCCTGCGCCGCATCGTGATCCTGACCGACGAAGCGCATCTGCCGGAGAGCACGCTCGACATCGTGCCCTACGAGACATGGCTGGCCGAGGCGGACGAGGATTTCCAATGGGTCAAGCTCGATGAGCGGGACGCCGCCGGCATGTGCTACACCTCAGGCACGACGGGGATGCCGAAAGGCGTTGTCTATTCGCATCGCTCGAACGTTCTCCATTCCATGATCGCGATCCAGCCGGACGCGATGAACCTGTCCTGCCGCGACCGGATCATGCCCGTCGTCCCACTCTTCCACGCCAACGGCTGGGGCATTGCCTTTTCCTGTCCAATGGTGGGCGCGGCGATGGTTTTGCCGGGGCCGAAAATGGATGGCGCGTCGATCCATGAGCTGTTGACGAGCGAGCGCGTGACCTTCAGCGCGGCGGTGCCGACGGTCTGGATGATGCTGCTTCAGCATCTTCAGGCGAGCGGCGGTCTCCTGCCTGATCTCAAGCGCGTGGTGATCGGCGGTGCGGCTTGTCCGCGCGCCATTCTCGAGGCGTTCGAGAAGCGATACGGCGTGGAGGTCGTCCATGCCTGGGGCATGACCGAAACGAGCCCGCTCGGCACGCTGAACGCGTCGACGCCGGAATGGGACGGTTTGGACGACGAGACGCTTTATACGCTGAAATCCAAGCAGGGCCGCGCCCCGTTCGGCGTCGAGATCAAGGTGACGGATGATGAGGACCGCGAATTGCCGCGGGACGGTCGACGTTTCGGTCGTCTAAAGGTCCGTGGCTTGGCCATTTCCTCGGCCTATCACAAGGGGGCGGGCTCGGAGGCTTTCGGGGCGGACGATTGGTTCGATACGGGTGATGTCGCCCATATCGACGCCAACGGGACCATGCAGATCACCGACCGCGCCAAGGACGTCATCAAGTCCGGCGGCGAATGGATTTCGACGATCGAGCTGGAAAACCTGGCGGTCGGCCATCCCGATGTCGCGGAGGCTGCGGTGATCGGCGTCGCGCATCCCAAATGGGACGAGCGCCCGCTTCTCGTCGTCGTCCCACGCGAGGGCGCGCGGCTGACGCGCCAGGACTTGATCGATCATTTGAACGGACGAGTCGCGCGCTGGTGGATGCCCGATGACGTGGTGTTCGTGGACGCAATTCCGCACACGGCCACCGGCAAGATCCAGAAGATGGAGCTGCGCAAGCAGTTCGCCTCCTATCGTCTGCCGACGAGCGAGAGCGCGGCTTGAACTGTCGCGCCTCGCCGGCATCTGATACACCGCTGAGGACGAAAAGCGGGGCGGCGACGTGGCGGGACATTATCTGACGGGGCGTAGTCGGAGCGCCGACTGGGCGTGGAACTTCGCTCTGTTCGCCCTCGCGCTGCTTCCTGTGTCGGTCCTGTTCTTTCGCCTGCATCTTCTCGATCAATCGGTCCTGTCGCTCTCGCTCGCCCTGGCGGGCGGGCTGGCGGCGCTGGGGCTGCTTCTGGCGGTCTTTGCCATTCTCCTTATCTGGCGCAACGGCGCGCGCGGGGGCGGCCGGGCCATCGGGGCGCTGCTGGTCGGCGGGCTGGCCGCCGCGCCCTTTCTGGGAGCGGCCTATCTCTTCTCGAAATATCCCGAAGGCCATGCGGCCGAGACGACGGGGATGAGCGGGATGGCGCTGTCCGCGCAGCCCATCCAGACGCAGGACGGCGTTCTGGTCGGGCGCGACTTTCAGGCGACGGCTTCGACCGTGTTCCAGGCGGCGCGAACCGCCATGGAAAAGCGCGGCATGGTGCTGGTCGATGTGCGCACACCCGACATGGCGCGCCCGGAAGGGCCTGATCTCGGCGTCTCCGGCACGGTGCTCGTGCCGATCCCGACGCTGCGCGACTCGCTGCGTCTTGATGAAGAGGAAGACGAAGAGACAGACGAGTTCGCCGATCTCGATTCCGACGATTATACAATTCAGGCCACCGCCTATGCGCCGCTCTTCGCGTTCCCGAGCGACATGACGATCCGTATCGTCGAGAATGACGGGACAACCTATGTCGATGTCCGTTCGGTTTCGCGTACTCTGGAGCGCGATCTCGGCGAGAACCGCCGGCTGATCCAGGGTTTTCTGGATCGGCTGGACGAAGCGATGAAGGTGCTGGAAGGCGTCGCGCCCGAAAGCTGAGCTGTTGACGGCTCAGCAGGGCTCGAAACGTCCGCTGAGATCGCAGTCGCTTTCCGTCGCCACCAGCCCGCGCTCGCATAGATTTTCAAGATGCGCGAAGACCGAGAGTGCGGCCGCGCCGTGCAGCGCCACCGGCGTGCTGCGATAGATAGCCTTCACGATCTCAGGAATCGTTCGATCGCCGGCGCGGACACGCTCCAGAATGGCCTGTTCGCGCATGCGCCGGTGTGTGCGCAGCGCCCGCACGAAGGCGAGGGGCTTGGCGATCGGCCCGCCATGTCCGGGCAGATAAAGCGTATCCGAGCGAAGCAGGAGCTTGTCGAGCGAGGCCATATAGTCCGCCATCCCACCATCCGGCGGGGCGACGATCGATGTCGACCAGGACATTACATGATCGCCCGAGAAGAGGATGCCGGATCCCTCCAGTGCGAAAGCCATGTGATTGGCGGTATGGCCAGGGGTCGCGATGCCGGTGATCCGCCCGGCGGCGGTCGTCATGGTCTCTCCGTCTCGCAACGTCCTGTCGGGCCGAAACGCGTGATCGGCGGCGGCGTCCAGACGGTTGATCTCGTTGGCGGCGAGAGGACGCGCGGTTCGATGCGGGCCTTCCGCTGCGACAGGGGCGCCGGTTCGTGCCTTCAAGGCGTCGCACAGGCCGCTGTGGTCGAGATGGGTATGCGTCACCAGTATCGACTCGACGGGCCGACCGTCGATGGCACGCAGCAACGCTTCGAGATGACGCTCGTCCCTCGGGCCGGGGTCGATCACGAGCAATCTGTCCCGGCCCAAAAGATAGGTGTTCGTGCCGGTGAAGGTCATCGGGCTGGCATTGGGCGCCGTCAGGCGCACTATCTCCGGCGCGACTTCGACGGGGCGACCGTGCTCGGGCTGAAAATTCGTATCGAGATCGAGGCTCATCGGCGCATGAGGTCGTCAGGTGGGGCGGTGGAGTCAAGTGGTGTTTGATACCCGGCCGGGCACGGAGTATAGGGCCTGATGACTTGGACCATCGTCGCTCTTTACCGTTTCGTTTCCATTCCGGATCTGGTCTCGCTGCGCGCCGAGCTCTTCGAGTTCGCGCAGGCGCGTGGCATCTTCGGCACGTTGCTACTCGCCTCCGAAGGCGTCAACGGAACCGTTGCCGGCAGCGCCGAGGCCATTGGCGAGCTGGTGGACGAACTCGACCGGCGACTGGGCGTCCACCAGGGCGAGGTGAAATATTCGCAGGCCGCCGAGCGGCCCTTCGCGCGGCTGAAAGTGCGCATTCGCCCCGAGATCATCACCATGCGCGCGCCCGAGGCCGATCCGACTCGGCAGGTCGGAACCTATGTCGCCCCGGCCGACTGGAACGCTCTTTTGGCCGACCCCGACGTTCTCGTGATCGACACGCGAAATCGATATGAGACCAAGGTCGGAACCTTCGAGAATGCCGTCGATCCCGAGATCGACAGCTTTACCGAGTTCAAGGATTTCGTTCGCGAAAAGCTCGATCCCGCGCGCCAGCCCAAGATCGCCATGTTCTGCACCGGCGGCATCCGATGCGAGAAGGCGTCTTCCTTCATGCTGGCGCACGGGTTCTCGGAAGTCTTCCACCTCAAGGGCGGCATTCTGCAATATCTGGAAGATGTTCCCGCCAGCGAAAGCCGGTGGCAGGGCGAGTGCTACGTCTTCGACGGACGGACGGCGGTGGGCCATGAGCTGAGCCAGACGGAGTCCTGGCTGCGATGTTTCGGCTGCGGCTCGCCGATCACACGGGAGGACGAGACCGATTCGCGCTTCGAACCCGGCGTGTCCTGCCCGCATTGCTTCGATCGGCTGACGCCCGAGCGCGCCAGCGCGCTCCGGATGCGCCAATCTCAGATGGCAAAAGGTCGACGCTGACAGGAAGTCGTGGAAATCCCAAGTGTTTGGGTGCGACGCAATTCTTTCGTCACGGCATTGCAACAAAAATTGGGGTAGAAACCTTCGATCCTCAACCGGTGATCGGAGGCGTCCATGCTAACGTTTCGTGACCGTAGAATGCATATAGCTGGCCTCGCCGGTCTTGGAATCACCGGTGCGCTTCTGCTGAGCGACAGGGTCGATTTCGTATCCTTCGCTCGAGGGGCGACCGATGTTCGAAATGACATCTCCACGCTCCAGTCCACTCTTCCAGCTCAGCAGGGGGATGGCAGCATTCTGGAGGAGGTGACGTTCGATGGTCGTCTCGTCACGCTTCAATTCGTTGCGGACGAGCGGATCGAGCTGAACGTCTGGCGGCGCGGCGACGAGAAAGCCCGCTGCGGCATGTGGAAGAAGGCCCTGCGCTCGCGCCAGGTGGCCTCCGTTGAATATCGATACCGCGTCGGCGGCAGCATCTCGTCCGTCTTCATCGATCGCGCAGTCTGTAGCTGAAGCCTATCCATCGAAAGCGGCGTTCAGCTTTCAGGCGATGGGACGGAACCGAACGGACAGGGGCCCGGCGAGCGGGCCCCCCGAATAGGCGTCAGCTGGTCTTGAGCGCCTTGACGATCTGGTCCGCATTGTTGCGGAACATGTCGAGATAGGTCGGGGCCGGACCGTTGCTCGGCGACAGTGCGTCTGAAAAAAGCGAACCGCCGACCTTGGCCTTCGTCTCCCGGCTGATCTGTTCGATCAGGCGCGGGTTGGAGATGTTTTCGACGAAGACGGCGCGGATATGCTGCGCGCGAATCTGGTCGATAATCTTGGCCACGTCCTGTGCGGAGGCTTCCGCCTCGGTGGAAACGCCCTGCGGCGCGATGAACTTCACATGATAGGCCTGGCCGAAATAGCCGAAGGCATCATGGGAGGTGACGATCAAGCGCTGGTTTTCCGGCACTTGGTCGATCTCGGCGCGGACCTTCTCGTCCAGCACCTTCATCTCGGCGATATAGGCGTCGCCGCGCTTGAGATAGTCCTTGGCGTGTTCGGGATCGGCCTTGGCGAGGCCTGCAGCGATGTTCTTGGCGTAGATCTCGCCGTTCTTCAGATCTTGCCAAGCGTGCGGATCGACATGGTCGTGATCATGATCGGCCTCCGCATGGGCCTCGCCGCCATGGTCATGTGCCTCCTCGGCGGCTTCCAGAGCCTGTTCCTCGGGGGTCAGTTCGCGCGGCTTCACGCCTGTGGAGGCGATCACCGTTTCGCCGGAGAAACCGGACGTCTTGACGAGGCGGGGCAGCCAGCCTTCCATGTTCAGGCCGTTCTCGACCAGCACTTTGGCTTCCCCGAGCGCCTTGGCGTCCTGCGGGGTGGGCTCGTAGACATGCGCGTCGCCGTTGGGGCCGACCAGCGTGGTGACGACGACATCCTTGCCGCCGATCTCCTTGACCATGTCGCCAAGGATCGAGAAGGAGGCCACGACCTTCAGCGGCTCGGCGAAGGCGGGGGAGAAGGCAAGCGTCGAGGCGCCAAGCGCCAGCGCGAGGGAAATCGAGCGAAAGACCATCGAAATGTCCTCGAAGGACGGCCGGGTTCAGGGATGATGGCGGAGCTGAATGCTGCGCACGAAAACGCTGTCGATTCGGCCGACAAGGACCGACAGCGCATAGATGACGCTGGCCGAAAGAATGATGGCCGGCGAAGCGGGGAGGTTCTGATGAAAGGACAACAGAAGCCCGACATAGGAGGAAATCAGCCCGATGAGGCAGGAGATGATCATCTGCCCCGTCACGGTGGACGACCAGAAGCGGCTGGCGGTTGCCGGTAGCATCATGATGCCCACCACCATCAGCGTTCCCAGCGCCTGGAACCCGCCCACGAGATTGAGGACGACGAGCGCCACGAAGGCCATATGCACAACGCCGCCGCCGCCGCCGACCGCGCGCAGGAACTGCGGGTCGAAACATTCCGCGACCAGGGGCCGGTAGAGAAGCGCGAGCAGCAGCATCGTCACGGTCGCGATGGAGGCGATGAGCAGGATCGCAGGATCGTCCAGCGCCAGAACGGTGCCGAACAGCACATGGAGAAGATCGACATTCGACCCGTGAACGGAGACGAGAAGAACGCCGATCCCGAGCGAGGCGAGATAGAAGGCGGCGAAGCTCGCATCTTCGCGCAGCGGCGTGTAGCGCGATACGATGCCGGCGAGGCCCGCCACCAGAAGCCCGGTGACGATGCCGCCGATCGTCATGGCGAAGAGCGAGAAGCCCGCGATCAGGAAGCCGACCGCCGCACCCGGCAGGATGGCATGGGACATGGCATCGCCGACAAGGCTCATGCGCCGGAGCACCAGAAGCACGCCGAGCGGGCAGGCGCCCAAGGAGAGGGCGACGCAGCCAACCATCGCGCGACCCATGAAGCCGTAGTCGAAAAACGGGCCGAGCAAAAACTCACCCGGCGTCATGCCGCGACGCTCTCGAACGGATCCACCCAGTTCTCGGAGAGGTTCCTGGCCTCGCGCAGCCGCTCCTTCGTGAGGACGTCCGATGTGTGTCCCCAGCCCACCAGATCGCGGGCGATGAGAAGCGTCTGAGGGAAATGCTCGCGAACGAGTTCGATGTCGTGAAGAACGGCGATGATCGTCCGCCCTTCGGCGTTCCAATTGCGCACGATGCGCAGGAGATCGGCTGTGGTGCGTGCGTCGATGGCGGTGAAGGGCTCGTCGAGCAGCAGGAGCCGCGCATCCTGCACCAGCATTCGCGCGAAGAGCGCCCGTTGCAATTGCCCACCCGACAGAGAGCCGATCACGCGCTTTTCGAACCCCTCCAGCCCGACGGCGCGGATCGCGTCCGCCACGCGGGCGAGATGCGCGCCGGTGATGCGCCCGAAGAAGCCAGCCTTCCGCCAAGCGCCCAGCGACACGAGATCCAGAACGTCGATCGGGAAGCTGCGGTCGATTTCGGCGCTTTGAGGGAGATAGGCGATGTCGTGACGGGAAATATCGTCCAGCCGAATCTGACCATCGGACACGGGAACGAGGCCCATCAGACCTTTCAGGAGTGTGGACTTGCCCGCGCCGTTGGGGCCGACGATAGCCGTCAGGGAGCCTGCCGCGAAACGGCCGGAAATGCGGCGGACAGCCGGCTGGCGGTGATAGGCCAGCGTGAGATCGTCGAGGGAAACGGAAGCGCTCATGCTTTCAGTGTCCCAGAACCCATGCGACGAGGAGCCAGAGCGCCACGATCGGAACGCTGACGAATCCCACACGCTCCAATGCGGATCGACGCAGGGCAGAGGGTCGGACAGTGGTTCGCGGTGGCTGCAACATGCTCATCGGCTCGAAAGACTTGCCGACTGTTATAACGTAACACGCCGAATGGCCAGTGCCCTTTCCGAAAATTCCTGGAATCGCGGAGCATCGTTAAGCTGTCTCTCGGACCGTCGGCCCGGAAAAAAGGCGGGCTCCGAGAAGCCCGCCTGGCAGTCGATCAGAGAACCTTGTTGGCTCAGTCCCGGTTGGCGCGAGGCTTGCGCGGACGACCCTCGGGCTTGCCCTCGGAGCGGTTGCCGGCGGGGCGGCGATCCGGCTTGCCCGGGCCGCCGGGCTTTTTGTTGAAGCGCGGGCGCTCGGTCGAACGCTCTGCAGGGCGTTCGCCTCGTGGCGCGGGACGCTCGCCCTTCGGTGGCGCGTCGGCCGAGGCGATCGTGATGTCGTCGTCCAGTCCTTCGGCACTGGCGGCAAAGCGCTTGGCGGCCGCGTCCACGATCTCAAATCGGGTTTCCCGATCGAAAATACGGATCGCGCCGATGTCTTCGCGAGTGATCTTGCCCCGGCGGCAGAGGAGCGGCAGCAGCCATTTCGGATCGGCATTGTTGCGGCGGCCAATATCCATGACGAACCACGAGGTCGGCCCGACGTCGCGCGAACGCGGCGCGCGCTCGGCTCGATCGCTGCGCTCGGGGCGGCCCTCGTCCTCACGGCGGGGCTTCACGCTGCGCGGCTCGCCGGGATCATAGACATCCTCCGGCGCGGGCAGGCGCTGGCGGTACAGGCGGGCGAAGGCGCCGGCGATTTCCTCGGGCGTGCGCTTGGCGATGAGATCGCGCACGACGTCCTGATCTTCCTCGCCGATCTCCTCGGACAGGATCGGATCGCTCAGGAGCCGTTCGCGATCCAGCGCGCGAATCTCGTCGGCGGACGGCGCCGCCATCCAGTTCGGCTTGATGCGCGCATCCGACAGGAGGCGCTCGGCCTTGCGGCGGCGCGACAGCGATACGAGCAGAACCGATACGCCCTTGCGCCCGGCACGGCCCGTGCGGCCGCTGCGATGCTGGAGCGTTTCGGCGTCGTTGGGGAGTTCAGCATGGATGACGAGGCCAAGGCTCGGCAGATCGATGCCGCGCGCGGCGACGTCGGTCGCCACGCAGACACGAGCGCGGCCATCGCGCAGAGCCTGCATGGCTTGATTGCGCTCGGCCTGACCGAGTTCGCCGGACAGGGCGACGGCGGCGAAGCCGCGATCGACGAGCCCGGTGTGGAGGTGGCGGACCTGTTCACGCGTGTTGCAGAACACGATGGCCGACTGCGAATCGACCTGACGCAGGATGTTGACGACAGCGAGTTCGGACTCGGTCGGCGCAATGCGCACCGCGCGATATTCGATGTCGGCATGGCCGCTATCGCGCGACGTGGCCTCGATTCGCATCGCATTGCGCTGGTAGCGCTTGGTCAGGCTGACGATGGGCTTGGGCAGGGTCGCCGAGAAAAGCAGCGTCCGACGCTCGTCGGGCGTGGCTTCCAGAATGAATTCGAGATCTTCGCGGAAGCCGAGATTGAGCATCTCGTCGGCCTCGTCCAGCACGACGACGCGAAGACGGCCGATCAGGAGACGACCGCGCTCCAGATGGTCGCGAAGGCGGCCCGGCGTGCCGACGACGATATGCGCGCCGCGCGCCAGCGCGCGCTGCTCGGCGCGCGGGTCCATGCCGCCGACACAGGTGATGATGCGCGCATCCACCTTCGAATAGAGCCATTCCAGCTCGCGCTGAACCTGAAGCGCCAGTTCGCGCGTCGGCGCGACCACCAGCGCCAGCGGCTCGCCGGCTTCCGGCAGGGCGTCCGATTCGCCGAGCAGCGTGCTGGCGAAGGCGAGGCCGAAGGCCACTGTCTTGCCGGAGCCGGTCTGGGCCGAGACGAGGAGATCGCGCTCGCCGACACTGGGGTCGAGAACGGCGTCCTGAACGGGCGTCGGGTCTTGGTATCCACGCTCCTCGAGCGCGGCGGCGAGGGCGGGGTGAGTCGGGCGGAAGGGCACCGGATTTTCCTTGAAGACTGTGCCGTTCCATCGAACGACGGCTGATGGCCGTCGCTTCCCGTCATGGCTCCATTGATCACGCGGGATCGCAATCCCTATCGCGCAATGGGCCAGCCTTCCGGCACCCATAGAAAGCCGGCTCGCCGATCCAAACGCGAGAATGACGCGTCTATACGCGCAAACACGGGAGATGGCGACCCCTTGTCGAACAGGGCGTGCAGCGGCTCGCGAATGGAACCGTGAGCCCTCTGATCAGATCGCCAGTGCGATGTTCAAAGCCGCCAGCCAGAACACCGAAGACAGGAGAGCCCCGATCGTCAGGCCACGCCCCATGGCGAGGGGATCAAAAGAATGATGCATCGAAGTCCTCCCGTTGAAGGCAGCGTTGGAGGTTTTCCTCGTTTCTAAGCGTCTGCCCTCGATCGTTAAAATTGCACCCTTTTTTCCTTACGACAAAGGATTTTTGCGCACGATTCCTTTTGCGGAGCTGCCGCCGCCGGAAAAAGGACGATGGTCATCTCCTGAGTTGCGTACCTCGAAGCCTCAATGAGTCAGCCGTTCCGGGCTGAGGGTAGAAATTTCCCATCAAGCTGCCTGCTGCGATCGTTCTTTTCTCTCTGGCGGCATCGACCGCCCGCTTCGCCGCCTTGTTTGGAATCGTTTCGAAAGCGAGGATCAGTCCATTCTATCGATGGAGTTTGATGTAACCCATGAAACGACTTTCCTTCGGACTTCTCGCCATGGGTCTCGTGATGGCGGCGGTACTTCCGGCCGGCGCGCAGACGACGCTCCTCAACGTGTCCTACGATCCGACGCGCGAACTCTATCGTGACTACAATGCCGAATTCTCGAAGTTCTGGCAGGGGCAGGGCCATGATGCGGTGACGATTCGCCAGTCGCATGGCGGATCGGGCGCGCAGGCGCGGACGGTCATCGACGGGCTGGACGCCGATGTCGTGACGCTGGCGCTGGAGGCCGATATCGACGCCATCGCCAAGGCGACGAAGAAGATCCCCGGAGACTGGCGCAGCCGCCTGCCGCACAATTCCGCTCCTTATACCTCGACCATCGTTTTCCTTGTGCGCAAGGGCAATCCCAAGGCGATCCATGACTGGAACGATCTAGTGAAGGATGACGTGCAGGTGATCACGCCCAACCCGAAGACATCGGGGGGTGCGCGCTGGAACTATCTGGCCGCTTGGGCCTATGCCAACAAAGCGTTCGGCAACGATCCGGAAAAGACCAAGCAGTTCGTCGGCGACATCTATCGCCACGTTCCCGTTCTCGACACGGGCGCTCGCGGCTCCACCACGACCTTCGTGCAGCGCGGCATCGGCGACGTTCTCCTTGCTTGGGAGAACGAGGCGTTCCTAGCGCTGGAAGAACTCGGCCCCGATCAGTTCGAGATCGTGGTTCCATCCATCTCGATCCTGGCTGAGCCACCGGTCGCGCTGGTGGATGGCAATGTCGATGCCAAGGGCACGCGCGAGGTCGCCACGGCCTATCTTCAGCATCTCTACAGCGATGCCGGCCAGACGATCGCGGCCAAGCACTACTATCGCCCCTCGGAGCCGGAGAAGGTGACCGATAAGGCGCTTCTGGAGCGCTTTCCGAAGCTGGAACTCGTGTCGATCGACGATCCGCAGTTCGGCGGCTGGGCGAAGGCGCAGCCCGAGCATTTCGGAGACGGCGGCATCTTCGACCAGATCTACAAGCCGGGCAAGTAAGCGACCCGTTCCCCAAGCGTTCCTCCCACGACTTGGGGACTTCACCCCGGCGGGACTTGTCCCGCCGGGTTCTTTGTACGGATAATGCCGGGTCACGGCAGGAATGAAGGGGTTCACATGCTCGACCGGACGGCTTTCCGGCGGCGGCTTTTTTCGCGCTCAATGCTTCCTCGCGCGGCTTGAGCGATGGCGTCGTCCGTTCTGCCGCGCTTTCGCGCTCCCAGCGTCATACCGGGTTTCGGTCTCGCGCTCGGCTTCACGCTGACCTATCTCACGCTCCTCGTTCTCGTCCCGCTTTCGGCCTTGGTTCTGCGCAGTTCCAGCCTCGGCTGGGAGGAGTTCGTGCGGCTTGCTCTCGACCCACGCGTTCTGGCGGCGCTGCGCCTGTCCTTCGGTGCGTCCTTCTTCGCGGCGCTCATCAATGCCGTGTTCGGCCTGCTGATCGCCTGGGTGCTCGTGCGCTACGACTTCCCCGGCCGGCGCTTCGTGGATGCCGTAATCGATCTGCCTTTCGCGCTCCCGACAGCGGTGGCCGGCATTGCGCTGACCGCCCTTTATGCGCCCAATGGCTGGGTCGGGCAGTTTCTGGCGCCGCTGGGGATCAAGGTCGCCTACACGCCGCTCGGCATCGTGGTAGCGCTCGTCTTCGTGTCACTGCCCTTCGTCGTGCGCACCGTGCAGCCGGTGTTGGAAGAGATCGACGCGGAGGTGGAGCAGGCTGCCGCGACGCTCGGCGCCAACCGCTTCCAAACGGTGACCCGCGTCGTCCTGCCCAGCGTCATGCCGGCTTTGCTGACGGGTTTTGCTTTGGCGCTCGCCCGCTCGGTTGGCGAATATGGCTCGGTCATCTTCATCGCCGGCAACATTCCCTACGTCTCGGAAATCGCGCCGCTGCTGATCGTGATCCGATTGGAAGAGTTCAACTATGGCGGGGCGACGGCGGTCGCGGCCATGATGCTCGCGATCTCCTTCCTGATGCTTCTCGCCATCAACCTCATTCAGGCCTGGAGCCGGCGGAGATACGGTCATGGTGCTTGACGCCTCCTTGGGCGCGACGCCCGATGCACCTACCCGCCGCCGACCGGTGACGAGCGAAGCGCCGGCGGTCAAATGGACCCTGATTGCCGTCGCACTGGTCTTTCTTGCCTTCTTTCTGTTTCTGCCTCTGGTCGCTGTCTTCGTGGAAGCCTTCCGCAACGGGCTGTCGCTCTATTGGCAGGCGATCATCGAGCCCGACGCGCTGGCCGCGATCCGCCTGACGCTTCTGGTGGCGGCGATCTCGGTGCCGCTCAATGTCGTGTTCGGCTTGGCAGCGGCCTGGGCGATCGCGAAATTCGAGTTCAAGGGCAAGGCGCTGCTGATCACTCTGATCGACCTGCCATTCTCGGTCTCGCCGGTGATCGCGGGTCTCGTCTACATCCTCCTTTTCGGAGCGCAGGGCTATTTCGCGCCGCTGCTTCAGGGCACGGGCATCCAGATCGTCTTCGCGTTGCCCGGCATCGTGCTCGCCACTGTCTTCGTCACGCTGCCCTTTGTCGCGCGCGAGCTGATCCCGCTTATGCAGGAGCAGGGAACGGGAGACGAGGAGGCGGCGATCTCGCTGGGCGCGAGCGGCTGGAAGACCTTCTTCCGGGTCACGCTGCCCAATGTGAAATGGGCGCTGCTCTACGGCGTGCTTCTGTGCAACGCCCGCGCCATGGGCGAGTTCGGCGCGGTCTCGGTCGTTTCGGGCCGCATTCGCGGCCAGACGAGCACGATGCCCCTGCATGTCGAAATTCTCTACAATGAATACAGCTTCTCCGCCGCCTTCGCCGTCGCGTCCATTCTGGCCTTCCTGGCGTTGATCACGCTCGGCCTGAAGGCGCTTCTGGAATGGCGCTATGCCGGCGACATGGCCTCTTCGCGCGGCGGGCATTGAGTTTGGGAAACAGCTTCATGGACATCAAAGTTCGCAATATCCGCAAGGAGTTCGATCGTTATCCCGCGCTGCATGATGTCTCGCTGGATATCCGCTCGGGCGAGCTGATCGCGCTTCTGGGGCCTTCCGGCTCAGGCAAGACGACTCTGCTTCGCCTAATCGCGGGACTGGAATTCCCGACCGCCGGCCAGATTTTCTTCGGCGCGGAAGACGCGTCCGAGAAGAGCGTGCAAGAGCGCAATGTCGGCTTCATGTTCCAGCACTATGCGCTGTTCAAGCATATGACCGTTGCCGAGAATATCGGCTTCGGTCTCAGCGTTCGCGACCGGGCGACCCGGCCCGGCAAGGCGGAAATCCGCCGCCGCGCCAGCGAACTGCTCGATCTCGTGCAGCTGTCAGGTCTTGAGAAGCGCTACCCCAACCAGTTGTCGGGCGGTCAGCGGCAGCGCGTGGCCTTGGCCCGCGCGCTCGCCATCGAGCCGCGCGTCCTGCTTCTGGACGAACCCTTCGGTGCGCTGGACGCCAAGGTCCGCAAGGATCTGCGCCGCTGGTTGCGCGAGTTGCACGACAAGATCGGCCTCACCACCATCTTCGTGACGCATGATCAGGAGGAGGCGCTGGAACTGGCGGATCGGGTCGTGGTCATGAGCCAGGGCCGGATCGAGCAGGTCGGCTCGGCCGACGACATCTACGACCGTCCCAGCACGCCGTTCGTCTTTTCTTTCATCGGTCAGTCGAACCGGCTTCCCGTCGACGTGCGCGGCGGCGAAATCCGCCATGGCGACATCGTTCTCGGCCGAACCGCCGAGGCCGACGGGCGCTGGAACCTCTATATGCGCCCGCACGATCTCGATCTCGTGGATGCTGGGGCGCCTGGGCTGACAGGCACCGTGTCGCTGTCGCGCCGCGCCGGCGGCTCGCGTATCTCCGAGTTCGAGTTCGGCCCGGAGCGGCACCGGATCGAGGTCGAGCTGCCCGCCGATCAGGGCGGCGAGCCCGGCACCGAACTGCGCGTTCGCCCCCGCCGCTGGCAGCTTTACCGCGAGGGCGCGGCGGCCTGAGGGGCAGCCTGTCAGCGCTCGCTCAGCGTCTTCATCACTAGAAAGCTTGCCGTCGCCCGGTTCTCGACGCCGAGTTTGGTGAAGACGACCTCCAGATGCTTGTTCACCGTCCTAGGGCTGAGATCGAGGATGGTGGCGATGTCGCGGTTGGACTTGCCGCGCGTCAGCCAAAGAAGCACGTCCGCCTCGCGGGCGGTGAGGTTGAAATGCCGGCGCAGCAGAGCTTCCTCCCCGGCCGTATCGTCCACCGTCAGGCGGAAGAGATGCTCGTTCTCGCCCACCTTGCCGAGTGGGCTGAGCTGAAGGCGCATTCCGTCTTCCGACATCAGCTCATTGCCAAGGGGCAGCGGCGCTGGGGAGCCGGCGCGAAGCCAGTCGCGTAGCGGGGTGGGCAGGGCGGGGCGGCCCTCGACCTCCGCCAGAACGCCCGCCAGAAGGCGTGTGGCCTGTGGTGTGGACCAGAGAACGAGCCCTTCGCCATCGACCGCCAGAAGAAACCGGCCGGCCGTGTCCAGAGCCGCGCGGGCGTTCTGCGCCGCGCGGGCATTGGCGAGATGCACGCGCATTCGCGCCAGAAGTTCGTCCGGCACGATGGGCTTGGTGACGTAATCGACGCCGCCCGCGTCCAGCCCGCGCACGACATGTTCCGTTTCCGCGAGCCCGGTCATGAAGATCACCGGCACATGGCGCAGCGCGGCGTCGGCCTTGAGGCGGCGCGTCGTCTCGAACCCGTCCATGCCCGGCATGACGGCGTCCATCAGAACGATGTCGGGCGTGATGGCCTCCGCGATACCGAGCGCCTGCGCGCCGTCGAGCGCGACGAGAACCGTCGCCCCGCCAAGCTCGATCGCATCCGTCAGCATGCGCAGCGTATCGGGCGAATCGTCCACGACGAGAACGATGTCGCGCTCCCGCTCAGGCGTGGACGCTGCCTTGCTAGTCATCTCGCGCGGTCTCCAGCGCCTCCGCCAGCCGCTTGAGATCGAATCCGCTGAGGTGAACCTTCATCGCCTGTGTGAAGGGTCGATATTGCGGATCGTCATCGAGAGCGGCCAGCTTCTGTTCGATCCCCCTTGCATAGCCGATCCGGCAGAAGCGGAGAAGTTCGGCGATGTCGGCGGGCGGAGGAAAGCGGAGCGGCGGTTCGGCCGCCTCCACAGGTGGCTTGCTGGACGCGCTCGTCCATTCCAACCCGAGCACGTCGCGAACCGTCGCCAGAAGCTGGCGCAAGTCGAAGGGCTTGGGCAATTGCGCCGCCGCATCGGACCCGCTTTCGCCGGCCCCCGGCGCTTCGGCGAAGGTGGCGGAGAGCATGACCGTGCGTCCCGTCTGGCCGCTGGCCCGCAGAGCTGTCGCCAGCTCCCATCCGTTCATACCGGGCATCTGGACATCCAGAAGGAAGAGATCGGGCCGCATCTCTGCGGTCACAGCCAGCGCGGCAGGCCCGTCGGGCGCTGTCAGAACGATGAAGCCGAGCGGGCGCAGAACCTCGACCATCAGATCGCGATGTGTTTCGTCGTCGTCCACCACGAGGACCGTGCGGCGCGAGCCGGCATAGCCCTCGATCGCAAGCGGTGCGCCGGGGTCGGCGGAAACAGGGACGGTCGCCTCACGCGTGGCGGCGACGGCCGAGAGCATCACCCGCACTTCGAACCGGCTTCCCTTGCCGGGTGTGGAGGAAACCTTGATGTCACCGCCCATGAGATTGGCTAGAAGCCGCGTGATGGTGAGGCCCAGGCCGAGACCCGGTGCCTTGCCCTGCGCGGCGCTGCCCCGCTCGAAAGGCTCGAAGATGCGCTCCAACTCAAGCGGTGGGATGCCAGGGCCCGTGTCGGACACGGTGATGATGGCAACCTGACTGCGATAGGCGACATCGAAGCCGACGCTGCCGGCTTCCGTGTATTTCACGGCGTTGGAGAGGAGGTTGATGAGAATTTGGCGCAGTCGCTTCTCGTCGGTCCGCACCACTTCGGGAAGCGTCTCCGGCTGTGTGAACCGAAACTCCAGCCCCTTGGCGCTGGCCTGGAGGCGGAACATATCGACGAGCTGAGCCAGAAAATCGCCGAGGCGCACCTCGCCGCGCTGGAGCTGAAGCCGCCCCGTTTCGATCTTGGAGATATCCAGAAGCCCGTCGATCAGGCCCGACAGATGCTCGGCCGAGCGGCGAATCGTCTTGATGCCGCCCAGCTTGGCCTGCGGGATGGCGGTATCCTGTTCCAGAAGCTGGGCATAGCCGAGGACGGCGTTGAGCGGCGTGCGCAATTCATGGCTCATGCCGACGACATACCGGCTTTTCGCCAGACTCGCCGCTTCGGCCATTTCCTTGGCTTTTTGGAGGGCCGCATCGGTGCGCCGATGCGCCTCGATTTCCTTCAGGAGCAGCTGTGTTTGGCGGGCCGATTCCTCCTGCGCCACCCGCCGCGATTCCTGCGCCAGCACGAAGAACCATGTGGAAACGCCAGCCACGATCATCAGCACGAAGAAGGCCGCCCAAAGGGCCTTCGCGATGACGTCCGTATCGTCGGGGCTGGCCAGGATCGCCTGATAGTAGATGAGCGACAGAACGACCGAGATGACGCCCGCCAGAAGGGCGAGGCCACCGATATAATGGCCGACCTTGGCGTCGATCCTTCGGCGCAACCGCTCCGGCAGGGCGGCCTTGCCCGCCGATGCCATCTGCGCGGAAAAACGCGCCTTGGGTTTGCAGAGATCGTGGCAACGCGCATCCAGCGAGCAGCAGAGCGAGCAGATCGGTCCTGCATAGGCCGGGCAATAGGCCATGTCCTCGGGCTCGAACGGGTGTTCGCAGATCGAGCAGGTGATTTCCGTCCGCCTCTGCCACTCGGCGCGCGGCTTGCGGGCGAGATAGAACCGTCCGCCCGTGGCAAATGCGATGATGGGCGCGGTGATGAGGGCGACACCCAGCGCCACGAAGGCCGACAACGCCTGCGCCGTCTCCCCGAACACGCCGCCGAAGGCCAGAAGCGACACCAGCGTCGCCAAGCCCATCGAACCCAAACCCACCGGGTTCAGGTCGTAGAGATGCGCGCGCTTGAACTCGATGCCTTTGGGCGAGAGGCCGAGCGGCTTGTTGATGGCGAGATCGGCTGTGATCGCGCCGAGCCACGCAACGGCGACATTGGCGAAGAGGCCGAACGTCACCTCTAGCGCCTCGTAGATCCCGAGTTCCATCAGAAGGAGGGCGATGGCGACGTTGAAGACTAGCCAGACGACGCGGCCGGGGTGGCTATGGGTGAGGCGCGAGAAGAAGTTCGACCATGCGAGCGACCCCGCATAGGCGTTCATCACGTTGATCTTCAGCTGCGAGACCACGACGAAGGCCGCCGTGAGGAACGCCGCTGCCACCGGACTCGGCAGCACGTAGCCGAAGGCGACGTCGTACATATGCGCAGGCTCGGCTGCGTGTTCGGCCGACACGCCGGCCCGCAGCGCGAGAACGGCGAGGAAGGAGCCGAACAGGAGCTTGGGCGCACCGAGCACGATCCAGCCCGGCCCGGCCGACAAAAGCGCCAGCCACCAGGATCGCGCTGCCGGATCGCGCCAGGATGTCGTCTTGGGCTTGGGGAGAAAGCGGAGGATGTCCACCTGCTCGCCGATCTGCGGCATGAGCGCCAGAATGACCGAGGCCGCCGCGCCGAACTTCACCAGCGACAGGCCATCCATCTCCCCGGCGTTCAGACCGGGGAAATGCAGCCACGCTTCGACCGAGCCCCAATCGTGCCAAAGGATGAAGCCGACCGGCAGAATGTTGAGACCGATCCACAGCGGTTGCGTGGCCAACTGGAACCGGCTGATCCAGGTGACGCCGTGGGTCACGAGGGGCACGACCGCCACGGCCGAGATGATATAGCCGAGCCAGAGCGGCAGGCCGAAGGCGAGTTCCAGCGCCGCCGTCATGATCGACGCTTCCACCGCGAAGAGGATGAAGGTGAAGGTCGCGTAGATCAGCGAGGTGACGGTCGAGCCGATATAACCGAAGCCCGCGCCGCGCGTCAGAAGGTCGATGTCCACCCCATAGCGCGCGGCATAGAGGCTGATGGGCAGGCCGGTCACCAGCAGAAGGAAGCCGACGACGAGAATAGCCAGCGCCGCGTTCGAGAAGCCGAAGGAGAGGGTGATCGCGCCGCCCACGGCCTCCAGCGCCAGAAAGGAGATCGCCCCGATCGCCGTCTGCGACACTTGCGGCGCGCTCCAGCGCCGGGCGCGCTTGGCGGTGAAGCGCAGCGCATAGTCTTCGAGCGTCTGGTTCGCGACCCAGCGATTATAGTCGCGGCGCACCGGAAGAATCCGCTGGCGTCCCGTCATGTCGAACGTCCTGATCAGCGCCGGAAGGGCGCGCTTCCTCCATAGCCGGATCGCGCGGCGAGGGGGTACGTCATTTGACGTATACCCGCTCTTCACCATTCCGCCGATGGTCCCCCTCGGCGGCAATGAGAGCCGCGACGAATTTGAGGGGACCTTCCATGCGACTTTCCCGAAAGGCCGGCTGGCTCTTGGGCGCTTACGCCGCCACCATGCTCTCGGGCCTCAGCGCCCATGCCGCCGAGGATACGATCAAGGTCGGTATTCTCCACTCCCTGTCCGGCACGATGGCAATTTCAGAAACGACGCTGAAAGACGCCATGCTCATGCTCATCGACGAGCAGAACAAGAAGGGCGGTCTTCTCGGCAAGAAGCTCGAAGCCGTTGTGGTGGACCCCGCGTCCGACTGGCCGCTTTTTGCCGAGAAGGCTCGGCAGCTGATCGCGCAGGACAAGGTCGCCGCGACCTTCGGCTGCTGGACCTCCGTGTCGCGCAAGTCGGTTCTGCCGGTCTTCAAGGAACTGAACTCGATCCTCTTCTACCCCGTGCAGTACGAAGGCGAAGAGTCCGAGCGTAACGTCTTCTATACCGGCGCTGCTCCCAACCAGCAGGCGATCCCCGCCGTCGACTACCTGATGAAGGAAGGCGTGCAGCGCTGGGTTCTGGAGGGCACGGACTATGTCTATCCACGCACCACGAACAAGATCCTCGAAGCCTATCTGAAGTCCAAGGGCGTCGCGGCCGAGGACATCAAGGTGAACTACACGCCCTTCGGCTTCTCCGATTGGCAGACCGAAGTCTCCGCCATCAAGGACTTCAGCGGCTCCGGCAAGAAGACCGCCGTGGTCTCGACCGTGAACGGCGACGCCAACGTGCCCTTCTACAAGGAACTGGCGAACCAGGGTGTCTCGGCCGAGACGACGCCGGTCATGGCCTTCTCGGTGGGTGAAGAGGAACTCGCCGGCATCGACACCGCGCCGCTCGTCGGCCATCTCGCGGCTTGGAACTACTTCGAATCGGTCGATACGCCCGCGAACGAAGAGTTCATCGCGAAGTGGAAGGAGTTCACCAAGGACCCCAAGCGCGTGACGAACGATCCGATGGAAGCCAGCTATATCGGCTTCAACATGTGGGTGAAGGCCGTTGAGGCCGCCGGCACGACCGATCCGGACAAGGTAATCGACGCGATGGTCGGCGTCGCCGTGCCCAATCTGTCGGGCGGCTATTCCTCGATGGGCGCCAACCACCACATTACAAAGCCCGTCTTGATCGGCGAAATCCAGGCCGATGGCCAGTTCGAGATCGTCGATCAGACGCCCGGCCTCGTGCTTGGCGATGCATGGTCGGATTACCTGCCGGAATCGGCGCCGCTGATCGCCGACTGGCGCAAGCCCATGAACTGCGGCAACTTCAATACGAAGACCGGCAAGTGCGGCGGCGCCGACGCCAAGGCCGCCTCGAACTAAGCCCCACGCGTCCGCCGATATCAGGCGGATGACCTTGGCAAAACGGCCCCCCGCTGCGGGCGGGCCGTTTTCTCGTCTGATCGGCCGGTGTCTCGGCCCTCCCCAAACAGGCTTTTCCATGTTGAAGACGCTTCGCGCCCGATGGGCGGGTACTTGGGAGGCGCTGGCTTTCGGCCTTGCGTTCCTTCTGGGCCTCGCTCTTGCAACAGCCGGCCCCTCGCTTGCGCAAGGGGCGGACCCGGCTTCCATCATCGCCGGCTTTGCGGGCAAGAAGAGCTTCGAGGAGACCGAAGCCAATGTGCGCGCGCTGGCCGCGACGGGTGATCCCCGCGTGTCGAACACGCTGGACGCGCTAGCCTCCGGCGATCTCTACTACTCCAAGACCGACAACCGCGTCGTGATCGCGAGTGGCAAGGGAGCCTCCTTCGCCATCTCCGACCCGCTCACCGGCGCGTCGCTGGGCGAAGCGCCGAAGGCGAGCCTGGAAAAGGTTCGCGTCAAGAATTCCATTCGCGCGCTCGTGGCGGAGTTGAAGGGCGGGCTGACGCTCGGCTCCAGCGACCCGGCCGAGCGCATGGCCGCCGCCGTCAGCTTGTTCGATAAGGCCTCGCCCGATCAGCTCGCCGTGCTGGACTCTGCCATCGCCAAGGAAACCGATCCGGCGATCCGCGCGCGGTTTGCCGAGGCGAGGGCGGTGGCCGTGCTGCGCTCCGACCGCCCCTCGGAGGAGCGGCGCGAGGCGGCGCAATTGGTGGCCGCGCGTGGCGACCGTGCCGCGCAGAACGTTCTTTCGGCCTTCACCGCTGACGCCGATCCGGCCGTCGCAAAGGCTGCCGACGCTGGCGCCGCTTCGATCGCTCAGACGATCGCGCTTTGGGGGCAGGCGCAAAACATCTGGTACGGCCTCTCGCTCGGCTCGGTCCTGCTTCTGGCCGCGATCGGCCTCGCCATCACCTTCGGGGTGATGGGCGTCATCAACATGGCGCATGGCGAGATGGTGATGATCGGCGCCTACACGACCTTCGTCGTGCAGCAGACACTCCGCCTCCATGCGTCGCAATGGCTGGACTGGAGCCTCGCGCTCGCCCTGCCGCTCGCCTTCCTCGTCGCCGGTTTCGTCGGCTTCGTCATGGAGCGCGGCATCATCCGCTTCCTCTATGGGCGTCCGCTCGAAACCCTGCTCGCAACCTTCGGCGTGTCGCTGATCCTTCAGCAGGCGGTCCGCACGATCTTCGGCCCGACCAATCGTGAGGTGTCCAACCCGTCCTGGATGTCCGGCTCGTTCGATGTCGGCCTCATGGCCGTCACCTGGAACCGGCTCTGGATCATCGTCTTCGCCCTCGCCGTCTTCGCAGCGCTCCTCTTCGCGCTGAATCGAACCTCGGCCGGCCTCAAGATGCGCGCGGTCACGCAGAATCGGCGTATGGCCGCCGCCATGGGTATCCGTACGCCGATGGTGGACGCCATGACCTTCGCGCTCGGCTCGGGCATCGCCGGCATGGCGGGCGTCGCGCTCAGCCAGATCGACAATGTCTCGCCCGATCTCGGCCAAGGCTACATCATCGACAGTTTCATGGTCGTGGTCTTCGGCGGCGTCGGCAATCTCTGGGGCACGCTGGTCGGCGCCATGAGTCTGGGCATCGTCAACAAGTTCCTTGAGCCCTATGCCGGCGCGGTGCTCGGCAAGATCGTGGTTCTCGTCCTCATCATCCTCTTTATCCAGAAGCGCCCGCGCGGCCTCTTCGCCCTCAAGGGAAGGTTCGTCGACGCATGATCACCGCTCGCTTTCTGGGGCCTCGTGCCCTCTGGCTCGCCGGACTTCTCGTTCTCGTCGCCGTGCTCGTGCCCCTCTCGAACCTCGCGCTCGACGCCGGCCATCCCTTGCGCGTGCCGGACCATCTCGTACCCCTTCTCGGCAAGTATCTTTCCTACGCCATCCTGGCGCTCAGCCTAGATCTCGTCTGGGGCTATGTCGGAATTCTCTCGCTCGGCCACGGCGCGTTCTTCGCGCTTGGCGGCTACGCGATGGGCATGTATCTGATGCGCCAGATCGGCAGCCGGGGCGTCTATGCCAATCCGGTGCTTCCCGATTTCATGGTCTTCCTGAACTACAAGGAACTGCCCTGGTTCTGGCAGGGGTTCGATCAGTTCTGGTTCGCCGCGCTCATGGTGCTGCTCGTGCCGGGGCTCCTAGCCTTCCTCTTCGGCTATTTCGCCTTCCGCAGCCGGGTCACCGGCGTCTATCTCTCGATCATCACGCAGGCGCTGACCTATGCGCTGCTCCTCGCCTTCTTTCGAAACGACATGGGCTTTGGCGGCAATAACGGCCTGACCGATTTCAAGGACATTCTCGGCTTCTCGATCCAGGCCGGCTCGACGCGCGCCGCACTCTTCGCTTCCACTGCCCTCGTGCTGGCGCTCTTCGTCCTGATGGTCTCGGCCGTGACGCGCTCCAAGCTCGGGCTTCTGATGGTGGCGGTGCGCGACGCTGAGAGCCGCACACGGTTCCTAGGCTGGCGGGCCGAGCATGTGAAGCTCTTCGCCTTCACGCTGTCGGCCGTCATGGCCGGTGTGGCCGGCGCGCTTTACGTGCCGCAGGTCGGCATCATCAATCCTGGCGAGTTCGCGCCGCTCAACTCGATCGAGGTCGTGGTCTGGACGGCGGTCGGGGGACGCGGCACGATCCTCGGCCCCGTGCTCGGCGCGCTGCTCGTCAACGGTGGCAAGAGCTATTTCACCGCCGCCGCGCCCGAAAGCTGGCTCTTCGTCCTCGGCTCGCTCTTCGTGGTGGTCACGCTCTTCCTGCCGCGCGGCATCGTCGGGACGATCGACCACGGCTGGCGCGCCCTGTCCGAGCGCCGCCGCGCCGCCCGTGCCGAGAAGGGCGTTTCTTCCGACGCCACCACCAACCCTAGCCCGGCGGAGTGACCCTCATGAGCATGACGAACGCGGCCCCGGCGCGCATTTCCCCCCATCCTTACGCGACGCTTCTGGCCGAGGCCCGCGAGAAGGAGGCTGCCGGCCGCCCGCCACGCGGCGAGACGCTTCTCTATCTCAACGGCGTGACCAAGAGTTTCGACGGGTTCAAGGCGATCAACGATCTGTCTCTCGTCGTCGCACGCGGCGAGATGCGGGCGATTATCGGCCCGAACGGCGCTGGCAAGACGACGATGATGGACATCATCACCGGCAAGACCCGGCCGGACGCGGGTGAGGTCTATTTCGCCGGAAACACCGATCTGACGCGCCATGACGAGGCGGAAATCGCCTCCATGGGCATCGGGCGCAAGTTCCAGAAACCGACCGTCTTCGAGAGCCACACGGTGGAGGACAATCTGGTTCTCGCGTTGTCAGGTCAACGCGGCGTCTTCTCGACGCTGTTTTACAAACGGTCAGAAAGCGATTCCAAGCGGATCGATACAATCCTCGAAACTGTTCGCCTGACGGCCAAGCGGCGTCTGCCGGCGGCCGATCTCAGCCATGGCCAGAAGCAATGGTTGGAAATTGGGATGCTGCTGGCGCAGGACCCCGAACTCCTTCTGGTGGACGAACCGGTGGCGGGCATGACGGACGCCGAAACCGAGGAAACGGCGAAGCTCCTGCGCGAGATCGCAGAGACGCGCTCCGTCGTCGTGGTCGAGCACGACATGCACTTCGTTCGCGCATTGGGCGTGAAGGTGACCTGCCTGCACGAAGGCCATGTTCTCGCCGAAGGCCCGCTGGATCAGGTCTCGGCCGATCCGCGCGTTATCGAAGTCTATCTGGGGCGTTGACCATGCTGAGTGTTTCGAACGTCGATCTCTACTACGGCGCGGCGAAGGCTCTGCGGGGCGTTTCCCTCGAGGCCAAGAAAGGCGAGATCACCTGCGTCCTCGGCCGCAACGGCGTTGGCAAGACCTCGCTCATGCGGGCCATCGTCGGGCAGCAGGCGATCCGCTCCGGACAGATCGCGCTGGATGGCTCCGATCTGAAAGGCGAGGCGCCTTATACGCGCGCGCGTCGCGGCATCGGCTTCGTGCCGCAGGGGCGGGAGGTGTTTCCGCTGCTCTCCGTGAAGGAAAATCTCCAGACGGGGTTTGCTCCGGTCAAGCGCGGTGAGCGTACGATCCCCGATCATGTGTTCGAGCTTTTCCCGGTCCTGAAAACCATGCTCTCACGGCGCGGCGGTGATCTGTCGGGCGGCCAGCAGCAGCAACTCGCCATCGGCCGGGCCTTGGTGACGCGCCCCAGCCTTCTCGTGCTGGACGAGCCGACCGAGGGCATCCAGCCCTCGATCATCAAGGATATCGGCCGAGCCATCCGCTACCTGAAGGAGGCGGGCATGGCCGTTCTCTTGGTCGAGCAATATCTCGAATTCTGCCGGGAACTGGCGGATAGGGTCTATATCATGGACCGCGGGCAGATCGTGTTCGAGGGCGTCGGGGCCGATCTTGACGACCCTGACGTGCGCAAGCATCTGACCGTCTGACGCTCAGGCGCGGAGTTCGGGCAGGTCGCGATAGAGGTCCAGAGCCTCGGGGTTCGCCAGAGCCTCCTTGTTTTTGACCTCGCGGCCATGCACCGTGTCGCGCACGGCCAGTTCCACGATCTTGCCGCTTTTGGTGCGCGGGATGTCGGAGACCTCCACGATCACGGCCGGAACATGGCGGGGCGAAGCGCCCGCCCGGATCGTCCGACGGATCGTGTCGCGCAAGGCGTCCTCCAGCCGTGCGCCGTTGCGCAGCGTGACGAAGAGCACGACGCGTACATCCCCTTCATGCTCCTGCCCGATGCAGATGGCCTCGTTGATCTCGGGGATTGTTTCCACCTGCGCATAGATTTCGGCCGTGCCGATCCGCACGCCGCCGGGGTTGAGCGTCGCATCCGAGCGGCCGTGGATCACGAGCCCACCATGCTCGGTGCGCTCGGCGAAGTCGCCATGGCACCAGACGCCGGGGAAGCGCTCGAAATAGGCCGCGCGATATTTCGCGCCGCTGTCATCGGCGAAGAAGCCGAGCGGCATCACCGGGAAGGGTTGGGTGCAGACGAGTTCGCCCTTTTCACCCACCGCAGCCGGCTTGCCCTCGTCCGTCCAGACCTCGACCGCCATGCCGAGCCCTGGCCCCTGGATCTCGCCGGGCCAGACCGGCCGCGTCGGATCGCCGAGCACGAAGCAGGAGACAATATCCGTTCCGCCCGAAATCGAGGCGAGATGCAGGTCGGCCTTGATGCCCTCATAGACGAAGCGAAAGCCCTCGATGCTGAGCGGCGAGCCCGTGGACATCATGGCCCGAAGCTTCGTCAGGTCATGGCTCTCGGCAGGGCGCACGCCGGATTTGCGCAGCGCGTCGATATATTTGGCCGATGTGCCGAAATGGGTCATGCCCTCCCGCTCGGCATAGTCGAAGAGAACCGATGGCGCGGGGTGGAAGGGCGAGCCGTCGAAGAGCAGCAGCGTCGCCCCGCGCGCCAGACCCGACACGAGCCAGTTCCACATCATCCACCCGAGCGTCGTGAAATAGAAGAGCCTGTCTCCCGGCTTCACGTCCGTATGCAGCCCGTGCTCCTTCAAATGCTGGAGCAAAACGCCACCGGCGCGGTGGATGATGCATTTGGGAGCGCCCGTCGTGCCCGACGAAAAGAGAATGAACAGCGGATGGTCGAACGGCAGACGCTCGAAGCGCAGCTCGGCCGGCGCGAAGTTTTCGATATAGGCATTCCAGCCGATCGCCTTCGGCAGCGCGGATAGATCGAGACCGTTCTCTGTCAGCGGAATGACGACGACACCTTCCAGCGAGGGAAGCTGCGGCAGCACTTCGGCCAGCTTGTCGCGCAGGTCGATCCGCTTTCCGGCATACCAGTAGCCATCGACCGTGAGCAGCAGCTTGGGCTCGATCTGGCCGAACCGATCCAGAATGCCGCGAGGCCCAAAATCCGGGGAGGCGGAGCACCAGACGGCACCGAGCGAGGTGGCCGCCAGCATCGCCGCAATGGATTCGGGAATGTTCGGCAAAAGACCGGCCACGCGGTCTCCCGCCGCGATGCCGGCAGCGGCCATGGCCTGTTGCAGGCGGGAGACTTCGGCCCTCAACCGGTTCCAGGACCAACGGCGCTCGCTTTTGTCTTCGCATATGGAAATGATCGCGTCGGCCTCGCCATCGATCCCGTCCAACTGGCGCAGAAGGTTTTCGGCGAAGTTGAGCCTGGCTCCCGGCAGGAAGCGCGCGCCGGGCATGGCGCTTTCGTTCTCGATCGGCACCGAGCCCTTCTCGCCGACGACGCCGAAGAAATCCCAGACGGCATCCCAGAAGGCTGTCGGTTGTCCCAGCGACCAGTCATGCAGCGCCGGCGTGTCGGCAAAGCTCGACCCCGACCGCTTTTCGCAGAACGCGCGAAACGCCGCCATGCCGGACGCGGCTGCGCGGTCGGCTGACGGGCTCCAGAGCGGAAGGGAAGTGACCATGGATCGGGCCTCGCTGAAACGGGATGAAACGATGGGAGTATGACGCAGGCTCAAGCGTCAAGAAGTCACTGTAAACCAAGTCCACAGATGATCTTGGGAATGAAACATCCTGTTAAAGGCCGTCCTCATACCTTGGCTCCGATACGGAAGGGCCACCGGATGATATCGACGATCGATTACCTCGGGATGCGATTTCTCGACGCGAATCTGGCCGGCGTTCGGTCGGCCTTCCGCGAGGCGCTGCGGGGGCGATTCGGCTATGTCGTCACGCCCAATGTGGACCATGTCGTTTCCTATCATCGTGGCGACGCCGCCTTGCGCGAAGTGTATGATGGTGCGCTCTTTCAGATTTGCGACAGCCGCGTCCTATCGCGACTGGCTGGCCTGTCGGGTCTTCACCTGACGCCTTGTCCCGGCTCCGACCTGACGCGGGACCTGCTCGAACGCCCGCTCTTTCCGGCGATGCGGATTGCCGTGATCGGCCCCGATATGGACGCCTTCCGCGATCTCCAGCAGCGCTTTCCCTCGGTGTCTTTGACGCTGATTCCATCGGCGCAAAGGCTCTCCATCGGCTCGCCGGAATGGAAGGAAACGGTGGCGCGCACGGCAGGCACGCGGTGGGACCTGCTGCTCGTCTGCTTATCCTTCCCCAAACAGGAGTTCTTCGCGCACGATCTCGGCCGGGCGGGGCGGGTGCATGGGTTGGCGCTTTGCGTCGGAGCGAGCATCGATTTCCTGACCGGGCGGCAGAAGCGCGCGCCCGAATTCTTTCGCAAGGCCGGGCTCGAATGGCTGCACCGTTTGGCGCAAGACCCTCGGCGAATGGCCTCGCGCTATCTTCAGCGGGGGCCTGCCGTCTTCGCCTTGGCCGGCCGGGAATGGGCGCGACTGCGTCAGGAGGGACCCATGGTGGTGGATCGGCCGGCGTCGCCCAAACGCGTTCTCTTTCTCACGACCGTCATGCCGCACGAGCGGATGACGGGCGGCGAAATCGCCTCCATGAACTTCATCGACGCGCTGAAAGCGTCGGGCTGCGACGTCGAGGTCATCGCCTATCGGCGGGAGGGACAGGCGGACGACCTGCCGGTCGGTTTCCTGTCGCCTGTGGACTGGCCGATCGAGAGTGCGGGTCGTCCCGTGCGCAGCGGGGCCTGGATGGCGTCGGCCTTTCTGGCGAGGCGTCCTTATTCCGTGCAGAAATACGTTTCCCGCGCCATGCGCCGCTTCGTGCGCCTGCGCTTGCGCAGCGTGCCCGCGGATCTGGCTGTGGTCGATCATGCCCAGGCCAGTTGGCTTCTTCCGCTTCTGCCTGCCGATCTGCCGACCGTTCTGATCGCCCACAATGTCGAGCATCAGCTCTACGAGGGGCATGGCGACGCCCTGTCCGATGTGGCGAAGCCCCGTCTTCGCGACCGTCTGAAAGCGTGGATCTATCGACGCGAAGGCGAACGGCTCCTGGCGGTCGAGCGACAGGCGATGGCGGGCGTGCGCGAAGTCTGGACCCTGGCGGAAGACGATGCGGCGGCTTTGGCCCGCCTGTCGCCGCAGACGCCGGTTCGCAGTTTCGGCTTGCCCGGCCAACCCTTCCTCTCGTCGGCCGAGGCCCTGCCGGAGCCGACGATCGATGTCGGTCTATTGGGAAGCTGGGTCTGGGACGTCAATCGGGCAGGCCTTGACTGGTTTCTCACGGCCGTCGCACCCCGCTTGCCGGCTCATGTGAAGGTCGTCGTCGGCGGCAAATCGCTCCATCCGCCAGGTACCGTGACAGGTTCCGTTCGCTTCGCCGGATTTGTGCCGGATGCCGGGGCGTTCTTGCGGTCGTGCTCCGTGGTGGTCATTCCCAGCACCACGGGATCGGGCGTGCAGATCAAGACGATCGAGACCCTCGGGCTTGGTGTGCCCACCGTCGCGACGACGGTTGCCCTGCGCGGCATCGACGATCCGCCGCTGGATCTGCGCCTCGCCAATAGCGCGACCGATATGGTCAACGCCATTCTGGAAACGCTGCAAGCACCGCGCCCGGACGGGCGCGATGGCGCGGCCTGGCGTCTGGCGCGCGAGCGGGCCTTCGAAACCGATATTCGAAACGCTTTGTCCGGGCTGTTGTTGCCGCAGACGAGCGATACGACCTCGAAGGACGTGGCGGATCGTATTCGGTCGACGCGGCAAGCGCCGCCGGCGCGGATCACGGAAGACGCTGCATAGGAGCTATGTGCAGGCAGCGCTTCTCCTGCACGAGCAAAGCTGGTTTATTGAGCAAGCAACACTTCCTCCCAGATCGTTGCACGTTTCGAGCCCGCTCCGTCCTCCCCGGAGCGGGCTTTTTCTTTAGCTCTTCCGGCGCCATTTCCCGCCGGGGCGCAGCCGGCGAAACAGCCCGCGCTTGCTGAACGGTTCGAACATCTCGTCCGGTCCTTCGGGGTCGAGCACCTCGTTGTCGGCCAGCCATTCTTCGATCGACGTCAGTTCCGGCGGCTCGTAGGGGCGCAGAGACTTGCCGGAATCACGTAAGGCTTCGATGGCGGCGATCAGCGAACCGGTTCGCTCGATCTCGGCCGCGACTTCGCCCTGCGGTCTGTTCAGATGCTCGGCCAGAAGATCGTCCCGCAGCGCCCGGATCGTTGAGGCCTTATCGAAATTGCCCGGAAGCGCGGTATCGACCGTCACGTCGCATTCCGTGTCGAGGCGCATGGAGCGATTGTTAAGGTTGGACGAACCGACGCGTAGGATGCGGTCATCCACGATCAGGATTTTGGCGTGCACATAGATCGGGTCGCCACCCTCGGTGAAGGGGTGATAGATGCGAAACCGTCCATGCCGGTCGTGCCGGCGTAGCACTTCGTGCAGTCGCGCGCGCGCCGTATCCATCGCCAGCGGTTCCAGCCAGCCTTGCGCGGACAGTGGATTGATCAGGACGATCTCGGGGCCGTCCTCCTCATCCAGGCGTTTGGCGATGGCCTCCGCGATCCGCCGCGAGGCGAAATACTGGCTCTCGGCATAGATCACCCGCCGCGCGGCGGCGATCTGTTCGAGATAGAGGTTCTCGATTTCGAGGATCGGCCCGTGCGACGGATTGGGCGGGCTCGACCGCGATACGGCCATTCTCACATTCTCGAAATGGGGAACCAAGCGCTCCGGCCAGGGATCGTAGACTCGGCCCAGCGGCTCCATCGGTCGCCCGCCGGCATCGTGCCACCGATCGCGCGCGACCTGCGCGAGGGCCAGGGCCATCGGCCCGTCCACGGCCGTCGTCGCATCGTGCCAAGGCTTGTGCGGTTTGCCGCTAACCAGCAGACGGCGCGGGTCGTGGTGAACATGGGCCCGCGTGTCCCAGCGTTCCTCGGTCATGTCGATGCCGCCGCAGAAGGCGAGGCTTTCGTCGATGACGACGATCTTCTGATGATGGGAGGCGCCGGGTGGATGCACGCTGTCGAGCTTGGTGTGAATGCGGTGATGGGCCATCCACTTGAACACGGTCAGCATGGTCGAGCCGCGCGTCAGCGTCTTCAGAGCGCCCAGGTCCCAGCGCAGAAGGAAGACTTCCAACGCCGGGTTCTGCTCGACCAGCCAATAGATGAAGTCGCCGATCTTTTCAGGTGCGCGATCCCCGGCGGATCGGCCGAGGCGAATGCGGGCGTCGAAGTCCCAGCCGATCAGCACGATGCGCCGCTTGGCCCGCAACATGGCCGCGCGCGCATGGGCGAAATAATCATCCGCATCGATGATCAGCGCGGCGCGATGGGCTTCGGCGACGCAGAGGCAGTTTTCGAGGGGTCGAAAGGGCGAAACCTCGGCCTCTCTTGAAAGGGCCGGGGGCGAGGCAGGCGTTTCCGGGGCTCGACCGTGCATGGCGTCCTTCGATGCTTCCAGGCTTTGGGGATCATAGGCTCCCCGATGTGCAGTCCTATGACGCTCAGGCGCCTAACGGGTTCGTGAGAACATGCGTCACGTTGTCGTTCGGGCAAGCGGTGAGGGCGTCGACCGACGGGGTTTGAGGAAATCACGCCTGCGTGAATTCATATTATTTCCATCCAGGGGCTGACGATCGGGAAAAGCTCACCATTCTTTTGCTGCATGGCAGCATCAAAGGCGGTTGACCCCGCATCTCGACGGGCTTGAGTTCCGCCCGGCTTTGACAAACCGACAGCGCTCGGTCCGGACGCTTTGATGATCGCTGAGTGGCAGCGATTTCGCGTTGCGGTCCGGAGCGAAACCGAACGAGGCCTCCTTGCAGAAGCTCTTCGCCGCGATCGCAACGCTTTGCCTATTTTATGCGACACTCGGCTTCCCATCGACGGCACGGGCCCAAATCCCCGCTATTCCCGGACTCACGACGGCCGCAGCGTCCAAATCGGAAACCGCCGCCAGCGCGGAGACGAACCCGCAGGCCGATCGTGAAGCCCTCCAGAGGGTGATCGGCCTCTTGTCCGACGATACGAGGCGGGCCGCACTTCTGAACGAATTGCGGTCGGTGGAAGGTGCGTTGGGCACCAACTCCTCCGGCACGGCCGACGCTGGCAAGGCGACCGGCGCGCCCGCCGAGGCGCCGGCGAAGGACGAGGCCGCGCCGATCATCGGCGAGAAGGGGCTGATCGGTGCGATCTCCTCCAGCCTCGCCGAAAGCGGGCAGGGCATGGAAGCCACCAGCCTCGGCGCTCCCGTGGAAGAAAAGCTCGGTCGCGCCGTGGATGAGCTTCAGGCGCGCATCGACAGCTCGCTTGGTGGGCAGGCCACGATCGACTTCCTTCAATGGGCGCTGCCGGGCGCCGCCGTGGTCATCGGCCTTGTTCTCATCCTGTTTCGCAACAACTGGTTGCGACGCCATCGCGAGTTGCAACAACGGCCGGGGGGCACGGCCTTCCAGATTGCGCGCGCCATCGCCAAATGCGTTCCGTTCGGCCTCATTCCGCTGTTTGTTGTCGTGGCGACGGCCTCTGGCTGGGCGGCTGCCTTCGCGCCCTCTTGGCAAGACGGGCGTTTGTTTCTGGCGCTTTTCTCGCCGCTCTTCGCCGCGCTCGCGACGCGCCAGATTCTCTACTATCTCCTGATGGCGCTGGGGCCTTCTCGGGGTTGGCGTCTCGTCGGCTATGCGCAGCGGCGGCTTTTGGGTTGGGTCGGCCTTCTCGCAGCCCTGGCGGCGACGGCGGGCGTGCTGCGCGAGTTCTCGCTGCGAGTGGTCGTGGGCTTCGACGTGGCAGACGTCGCCTCGTTGCTGATCGACCTCGGCCTCGCCGTGCTGACGGCGGCCTTCATCATGCGCCATCGCCTGACAGTGCGTAGCCTTCTAATCCGAGGCCACCGCGACCGGGAGGGGCAGGACCATTCGTCCGGCATCTTCTCGTCGGCCTTCCATGCTCTCGCGGCATCCTGGCATCTGGTCGCACTGGCCTTCGTCGTCGCCAATGTCGTCGCGCGCCTCACAGGCACAGGCAACGGCCAGTTCATTCTCGAAAGCTCGGGTGCGCTTCTCTACATCTTTGGCGGCCTTGCCCTGCTGGCGGTCGCCAATGCCGGCTTCAAGCGCATGGCGGACAGCATGGGCCGTGGGCGTGTGACGCTGCGCAGCGCCATCATGCTGCGCTATCTCGATATTTTCCACCTCCTGTTTCAGATTGCCGTCGCGGCCTTCGTTCTGGTGCAGGCGGTCGATGTCTGGGGGTTCGATCTCGCCGGCTGGCTCGGCTCGGAGCGGGGGCAGCGTTTCCTGCGCCCGGCCTTGTCGCTGATCCTCGTGCCGGCCGTGATCTACGCGATCTGGACGACGATCGACACGGCCGTCACGCATTCGCTTCAGCCGACCGACAGCCGAGGCCGGACGCGCAATCGCTCGGGCCGCATTCGCACGCTTCTGCCTCTCCTGCGCAATCTCGTCTTCGTCGTGCTGTCGGTCGTCACGGTGATCGCCATGCTCGCCAATATCGGTGTGGACGTCACGCCGCTTCTGGCCGGCGCGGGTGTCATCGGCTTGGCCTTCTCTTTCGGCGCGCAGCAGCTCGTGCAGGATGTCATCACCGGCTTCTTCATCATCTTCGAGGACACGATCGCGGTGGGCGATGTCATCTCGACGGGAGATCGGACGGGCACGGTCGAGGGCCTGACGATTCGCACCGTGCGCATCCGCGACGGAAACGGGGCGCTTCATTCCGTGCCCTTCAGCCAGATCAAGGCCTTGCAGAACAATTCGCGCGGCTTCGGCATCTTTCCGCTCAACGTTTCCATCGCCTTCGGCGCAGACGTGGACCGGACCATGGAGATCATGCAGGAGGTCGGCCGCGATCTCCTGACGGACGCGACCTATGGGGACATGATGCTGGCGCCGATCGAGATGTGGGGCGTGGACGGGTTCACCCGGGAGGGTGTCGTGATCAAGGGGGCGATCCGCTGCAAGCCGCTCCAGCAATGGGGGGTCGGACGCGAGTTCAATCGACGGCTGAAGCGCCGACTGGATGACGAGCATATCCGCTTCTTCGCGGCGGAGCAGCGCATCGCCGTTCACGACGATCAATCGCTCCGCGTCGTCGCCAACTGAGCGAGAGGGCCGTCAAGCGGATTCGCGAAGCACCATCTGCGAGGGGAGGAGCACGTGCTCCTCTTCCGCAGCGTCCAGGTCGGGATCGCCTTCCCGCTCGGCGGCGATCTTGCGCAGGAGGATAGCCATGGCTCGCCCGCCGATCTCGCTATAGTTCTGCGCCACCGTGGTCAGCGGCGGACTGGCGAAGCGCGAGAGCGGATGATCGTCATGCCCGGCGATCCGCAACGCGCTGTCGCCCTCGTGCCCGACCTTCACTCCAGCCTTCCAAGCGGCGGACAGCGCTCCGAAGGCGACGCGATCATTGGCGCAGAGAAGGGTCGAAGTCGGAAACCCGTCCTCGCGCAGGATGCGCGACACCTCGTCAAAGCCGAAGCTTTCGAAATCCCAAGTCAGCTCGGCGCTGATCGGCACGACATGAGGCTGGAGCCCCAACCGATCCATAGCTTCGATATAGGCGAGGCGGCGGTTGGAGGCGTTGCTGTTGACCTCCGGCATACCGAGAAAGCAGGGCGGCGTGCCGGAGCGGCAGAGATAATCCACCATGATCTGAAACGAGCGACGATTGTCGGTCCCGACGAAGGCCGTACCCTCATCCAGCGGCAAGTCCACATAGACGAGCGGGATCGCGGCGGAGAAGCGCTCCAGCGCCGCAGCGCGGGAATGAAGCCCCAGCGGCGCGACCACGGCCCCCGCGACGTTCATCGACGTCAGCGTTTCCAGAGCGCGCTCTTCCAGTTCCGGGTCGCCATCCGACGAGAGGACGAAGGTCAGGTAGCCTTCCTCGCGCGCGATCGCTTCCACGCGCCGGGTCAGGGCGTTGTAGAAGGGGTCGGCCGATGTCGGAATGAGCATTCCGATGATATTGGAGCGGCGGCGATTCAGGTTGACCGCGAACATGTTCGGCCGAAACCCGGATTCGCGGATGGCCGCTTCGATCATCTCGCGCGTCTTGCGGCGAACCGAGTTGGGGTCGTTGAAATATTTGGAGACGGTCGGACGTGACAGGCCGACGAATACGGAAAAATCCTCCATCGTCCTGACCGGCCTGTCCATTCCACTGTCCTTTCTCACCGGTGCTCTCGGCTCCGGTCCATGCCCATAGGCCTCCCGTCTCGATCCACACAGACGCGCCGTCTCCGTCAAGACGCGATCGATCAGCCTGCCGCGAACTGAACCTTCATGGTGGCGGCGGATGCGCCGCCTTTCTCGAAGAAGGGCAGCATCTCGGCCATGGGCACGCGGTGCGAAACGAGCCGCGCCATGGTTCCGTCGTCGGCTTGGAGAAGCGCCAAGGCGTCTTGGATCTGGCCATTCAGCGAATGCGAGCCGCAGAGGCGGAGTTGCCGTCGGAATATTTCGAAGGGCGAGATGGCGATGCGCGCCTCCGGCGCACAGACGCCGAAGAACAGGACGGTTCCGCCATCGCTCGCATAATCGATCAGGCTCTCGGCAACGCCCGCGACGCCGGTCGCATCCGCCACGAAATCGAAGCCCTGCCGTTGTCCTTTCAGCTGATCCGAGCCGGAAGGCAGGGCGCCGAGGCCGAGACTGTCGGCAAAGGCGAGACGGGATTCGTTGAGATCGGCCACCGACACCGTTTCGACGCCGCGTGCCTTCAGCGCAAGCGCGAGCAGAAGGCCGATCGGGCCGGCACCGACGACGAGGGCCTTCTCCGGGCGTCGCGGATCGCTGTCGAATCCTGATGCGCCCAATCCATTGAGGACGCAGGCGAGCGGCTCGGCCAAGGCCGCGCAATCGAACGGCAGCGAACCGATCGGATGCAGATGCTTGGCTTTTACGACGCTGAATTCGGCAAAGCCGCCATCATGCGTGACGCCATAGGCCTTCAGATCGGTGCAGAGATTGGTGAGGCCCCGCTGGCACGCTCGGCATGTGCCACAGGGAATGTTCGGATCGACCACCACCCGGTCGCCTACCGAAACGCCGGTCACGTCGTCGGCTACCGTTTCCACGATCCCGGCATATTCATGCCCCGGCACGAGCGGAAAGGCGCTCGAACCGTAACGACCATGGAGCACGTCGATGTCGGTATGGCAGAGGCCGGATGCCATGACGCGGATCAGCGCATGGCCGGGCTGGAGTTCGGGCTCGGCCAATTCGGCGAAGCGCGCCTCGCCTTTGCCGACGAAATGAATGGCCTTCATGGGATCGACCTTGGGAACGCTTTGAGAGGAGGCGTGCCGACGCGCATGCGCCGGCACACCGCGAGCTTCAGCTCATCCAGTTGCCGCCGTCGACATTGTAGGTCTGGGCGAGGATATAGTCGCTGTCGGTCGAAGCCAGGAACACGGCGAGGCCCTTGATGTCGTCGGGCGTTGCGAAGCGGCCGATGGGCACCGACTTGGCGACCTGCGCCTTTTTCTCGCCGGGCGCGAGCCCTTCCCACTTGGCGAACTCCGCATCGACCACTTCCCAATGCTCGCCATCCACCACGCCGGGCGCGATCGCGTTCACATTGATCCCGTGCTTCACGAGAGCCAGCGCTGCGGATTGTGTGGCAGAGATGACCGCGGCCTTGGAGGCGCAGTAGAGCGTCACCAGCGCTTCGCCGCGCCGTCCCGCCTGGCTCGCCATATTGATGATCTTGCCGCCGCGACCGCGCTGGATCATGACGTTGGAGACCGCCTTCATCATGAAGAGTGGTCCCTTTAGATTGATGTCGAAGACGCGCTCGTAGCTCTCTTCGGTGATGGCGTTGATCGGCGCCATGTCGAAGATCGCGGCGTTGTTCACCAGAATGTCGATGCCGCCGAACTCGGCATCGACTTCGGCAACGAGTTTCTCGATCTCCTCGACCTTGGTGACATCCAGCGCCTTGGCCGTTGCGGCCGGGCCGATTCCGGCAGCCGCCGTGCGAGCGCGCTCGCTATTGATATCGGCGATAACGACCTTGGCGCCTTCCTTGACGAAGGCTTCGGCGAAGCCGAGGCCGATGCCACGCGCGCCGCCGGTGATGAGGGCGATCTTGTTCTGAAGTCTCATGGAATATTCCCTGGGAGAAGGGCTTGAGGAGGAGTCAGCGGACGGCTTTGGGGATCGATCCGGCCAGCGCATGGCGATGGAGCCGGGGCAGGGCATGGCCATTGCCGTCGAAGAGATGAGCCGCGTTCGGGTCGAAGCTGAGCTGCACGGTCTCGTGCAGGCGCGCCGTGCTGTCGCCGCCCGCTTCCGCGATGATCAGGTCGCCATTGCCGGCCTGGATGTAGAGATAGGTCTGGCCGCCGAGCCGCTCGATCACCACGATCTCGCCGGGCAGCATGGCTTGCCCGCCGGGAGAAAGATGCTCCGGCCGGATGCCGAGCTGAAGCTTCTCGCCGGGCCTCGCCCCTTCGCCGAAGACGGGCACCTGCAGCATCGCGCCCGAGAGAAGGCGCACAGTGACGCCCTCCGGCCCGGTGCTCACGACCTCGCAGTCGAGGAAATTCATCTTCGGGGAGCCGATGAAGCCCGCGACGAAACGGTTGACCGGGTGATGATAAAGCTCCAGCGGGGTGCCCACCTGCTCGATCCGCCCGTCGCGCAAGACGACGATCTTGTCGGCCAGGGTCATGGCCTCGACCTGATCGTGCGTGACATAGATCATGGTCGCATTCAGTCGCTCGTGCAGGCGCGACAGCTCGATGCGCATCTGAACACGCAGCGCCGCATCGAGGTTGGAGAGCGGCTCGTCGAACAGGAAGACCTTGGGCTCTCTCACCATGGCGCGGCCGATGGCGACGCGCTGGCGCTGGCCGCCGGACAGCGCCTTGGGCTTGCGGTCGAGATAGGGCTCCAGCTGAAGAAGGCGGGCGACGTCCTGAACCTTGCGGTCCTGCTCGGCCTTGGGAACCTTGGCGAGCTTCAGCGCGAAGGCCATGTTCTCGCGAACGCTCATATGCGGATACAGCGCGTAGGTCTGGAACACCATCGCCAGGCCGCGCTCGTCGGGCGGGATGTCGTTGGCACGCTTGCCGTCGATGTCGAGATCGCCTTCGGTGATCTCTTCCAGCCCTGCGATCATGCGCAGAAGCGTGGACTTTCCGCAGCCGGACGGCCCGACGAAGACGACGAATTCGCGGTCTGCGATGTCGAGGTTCACGCCCTTGATGACGTCCACCGCCGCGAAGGACTTCTTGACGTTCCGAAGGTGCAAAGTGGCCATGGGGAACTTCCTTACTTGACGGCGCCGAAGGTGAGGCCGCGCACGAGCTGGCGCTGCGTCATCCAGCCGAAGACGAGAATGGGGGCGACGGCGAGGGCGGAGGCCGCCGAAAGCTTCGCCCAGAAGAGGCCCTCGGGCGAGGAGAAGGAGGCGATGAAAGCCGTCAGCGGAGCGGCGTTCGAGGCCGTCAGGTTGAGGCTCCAGAAGGCCTCGTTCCAGCAGAGGATGGTGGAGAGAAGCGCCGTGGACGCGATGCCGGGCAGGGTTAGCGGCAGGAGGAGATGGCGCATCTGATCCTTGAACTTGGCGCCATCCATGCGCCCCGCCTCCAGGATCTCGTGCGGCACTTCCTTGAAGAAGGAATAGAGCATCCAGACCACGATCGGCAGGTTCGACAGGGTGAAGACGATGATGAGGCCGAGCCGGGAGTCGAGAAGGCCCGTATCGCGGAACAGGAGATAGATCGGGACAAGCACGCCGACCGCCGGGAGCATCTTGGTGGACAGCATCCAGAGAAGCAGGTTCTTCGTCTTCGGGCCGGGGTAGAAGGCGGCCGCATAGGCGGCCGGAACGGCGATGGCGAGCGAGACGATCGTCGCGCCGATGCTTTCGATCACGCTGTTCAGGGCATAGCGCATGTAGTCGGCGCGCTGGTTCACGGCGGCGAAATTCTCCAGCGTCGGCTCGAAGAAGAATTTCGGCGGCGTCGCCACGGCGTCAATCTCGGTCTTGAAGGCGGCGAGCGCCATCCAGAAGATCGGGAAGAACATCAGCAGCGCCGCTGCCCAGCCGATCACGCCGGCCCAGAATGTCGCGCGGCTCGCACGTCGTTTGGCCATGGATCGCGCTCCTAGTTTTCGAGGTTGCGGGCGACGGTGCGGATCAGCACCGCGGCGACGACATTGGCGAGAAGGATGGCGACCACGCCCCCGGCGGAGGCCCCGCCGATATCCCACTGAAGAAGGGCCTTCAGGTAGATGAAATAGGTGAGGGTGGTGGTCGCGGAGCCCGGGCCGCCCGATGTCGTGACCTGAATTTCGGCGAAGACCGACAGAAGGAAGATCGTCTCGATCATCACCACGACGGAGATCGGCCGCAGGAGATGAGGCAGGATGATATGGCGGAACATCACGAGCCCGCGCGCGCCGTCGAGCCTCGCCGCCTCCATCTGCTCGCGGTCGAGCGACTGCATCGCCGTCATCAGGATGAGCGTGGCGAAGGGGACCCATTGCCATGCCACGATCATGATCAGCGACAGCATCGGATATTGGACGAACCAGTCGATGGGCGTCAGCCCGACGCTGCGAAAGATCGCGGCGAAGAAGCCGTTCACTGGGTGCATCAGGAGGTTCTTCCAGATCAGCGCGGCGACGGTCGGCATGACGAAGAAGGGCGCGATGACCAGCAGTCGCGCGATGCCGCGTCCCTTGAAGTCCTGATCGAAGACGACGGCCAGCAGCGTCCCGAAGACGACGGTCAGCGCCAGAACCGAGCCGGTCATGATCAGCGTATTGGCGATCGCGTTCCAGAGCCCGGCGCTCTTCAGGAGAAAGCGATAGTTCGAAATACCCGCAAAGCCCGTCAGGAACGGGTTCAGAAGATTATAATGCTGGAACGAGAACCACAGCGTCATCGCCAGTGGGACGATCATCCAGAGGAGAAGAAGGACGACCGACGGCGCGAGAAGCGGCCCGGTTCGAACGGCGCGTCTGGATCGACCAGCGGCAGCGACGGCGCTCATGATCGGTTCTCCCTCGAAACGAAAGGCTTGGCCATCCGATCACCAACCCATGCGGGGTTCGCGGTCGACACGGCAGTTGCCGAACGCAGCTCGGACATCCGGGGCGAGCCCGGAGTTCAACGAACAGCCTCGACACAGGCGGGTAAGGGTCATGGAGGGCCGGCCTCGAAAGGCCGGCCCGATCCGCTTATTTCGGGTAGCCGGCCTGTTCCATCATGGCTTCGACCTGACCTTGAGCGCCATCGAGTGCGGCGTCCACCGACTGCTGGCCTGCGACCGCCGAAGAGACGGCCTGACCGACGAGCGTGCCGATGGCCTGAAACTCGGGGATCGCGACGAACTGGATGCCCGTATAGGGAACCGGGTTCAGCGTCGGCTTGGTCGGATCGGCGGACTCGATCGCCTTGATCACGGTCGCGGCGAAGGGGGCGGCCTTCTGATAGTTCGGGTTGTCATAGGTCGACTGGCGCGTGCCGGGCGGCAGGGCCACCCAGCCCTCTTTTTCGCCGACGAGCTTGATGTAGTCTTTCGACGTCGCCCATTTCACGAAGGATTTTGCCGTGTCGGCCTTCTTGGTCGATTTCGGAACGGCCAGATTCCAGGACCACGCCCACGATGACCCGTTCGGAGTCACCTTCACGGGTGCCTTGGTGAAGGCGATCTTGTCCGCCACCTGGCTCTGCTTGGGGTCGTAGAGGCGGCCGGCGGCCGAGGTCGCATCGATCCACATGGCGCAATGGCCGGTGGCGAAGAGCGCCTGATTTTCGTTGAAGCCGTTGGACGTGATGCCGGGAGGACCATAATCAGCCATGGCCTTCACATACCAGCCGATCGCATCCTTCCAGGGCTGGGAGGAAATCTGCGGCTTCCACTCCATGTTGAACCACTCGCCACCATAGGTGTTCACGAGTGTGCCGAGATAGGCCATGTTCTCGCCCCAGCCCGGCTTTCCGCGCAGGCAAAGACCATAGACACCCTTCGATTTGTCGGTGACCTTGGCCGCGTATTCCGCGATCTGATCGTAGGTCGGAGCCTCCGGCATCTTGATCCCGGCCGCTTCGAAGAGATCCTTGCGGTACATGGTGAAGGAGCTTTCGGCGTAGAACGGCACGGCAAAGAGCTTGCCGTCCACGGTCAGACCCGCCTTCACCGGGGCGATCAGATCGGCATAGTCATAGTCGCTGCCGAGATCGTCCAGAGCCGTCAGCCAGCCGGCCTTGCCCCAGATCGGGGTCTCGTAGCCGCCGATCGTCATGATGTCGAACTGCCCGCTGCCGGTCGCGATGTCGGTGGTAACGCGCTGGCGCAGGACGTTTTCTTCGAGCACGACCCAGTTGATCTTGTTGCCCGTCGCCTTCTCCCATTCGGGCGAGAGCTTCTGCATGACGATCATATCGGCGTTGTTGACCGTGGCGATCGTGATGTCCTCCGCCGAAGCAAGGCTCGCCGAAAAGCCGAGCGCCGCCATCGAACACGCCGTCAACCACGCAGTCCGCTTGATCCGCATAGTGTTCCTCCTCCTACGATGCGTTGCGCGAAACTATGCACGCGTAAAAGAATGTGTCAAATCCGTAACCCATATCGTTTGTGCGAAAACCAATAATTCCTCGCCGCACTGCAAACTACGCTTCGCTGCAGTGCGTTCTCTGCGACGGTGCATGGAAGCCACGAGGCCAATCAGCCGCCAGGCTTTTCGCGCGTAAACTTTTATTGACAGTTGAACAGGGCTTCGACAGTCTGTGCGAAGACCCGAACGAGCATGATTGGGACCGAGATGCGAACATGTTCCATGAGTGCGCGGGGGTCCGAGAGGGAGATGACATGACGATTCGCACGGCGCGGGGTCTCGCCCCCGAAGCCCTCGGGCCGACGGTGACGATCGGGGAAATCCTGGTGGAGATCATGGCGGAAACGCCCGGCGTCGGCTTTCTGGAGCCGCAGCCTTTGACGGGCCCTTACCCCAGCGGCGCGCCGGCCATCTTTATCGATCAGGTGGCGCGCCTCGGCGGTGCGGCCGGCATTGTCGGCTGCGTGGGCCACGACGATTTCGGACGGTTGAACATTGAGCGCTTGCAGCGCGACGGTGCGGATGTCTCCGCTATCTCGATCCACCCCGAGCTTCCCACGGGCAGCGCCTTCGTGCGCTATCGCCCGGACGGCGCACGCGATTTCGTCTTCAACCTGACGCGCTCGGCTGCGGGACAGATCAGTTTGGACGATGCCGCGAAGGCGCTTCTGGATCGGGCAGGGCATCTTCACGTCATGGGCTCGGCCCTGTCGATTCCCGGCGCCTGGGACTTGATCCGCTACGGACTGGATCGGATCGCGGAGTGCGGCGGCTCGGTGTCGCTCGATCCCAACGCCCGCAAGGAGTTGCTTTCCAGCCATGAGGCGGCCGGGCAATTCGCAGCAATCGTGGCCGAAGCCGATCTCCTGCTCCCCTCCGGGGACGAACTCTTGGCGGCGGCTGGCTGCGAGGGCGAGGAGGCGGCTCTCGCAGCTCTCTTTGATCAAGGCGTATCGGAGATCGCGCTGAAACGCGGAGACAAGGGTGCGACGGTTTTCCGCCATTCGGGCGAGCGGACGGATGGCGCGGCTTTCCAAGTCGAAGAGATCGATCCGACGGGCGCCGGCGATTGTTTCGGGGCGGCCTATCTCACATGCCGGCGCATGGGATTTCCGCCGGACCGCGCCCTTATCTACGCGAATGCCGCCGGCGCGCGGAACGTGACCCGAAAAGGCCCGATGGAAGGCGCGGGCAGCTTCGATGAACTCGACACCTTTATCGCCAACACATCGAGGGCCTGACATGTCGTCTTTTCTCACTGGTCTCGCGGGCGACCTACGCGCCGGCCATCCGCGCGGCGTGACATCCGTTTGCTCGTCGCATCCGATCGTCATCCGCGCCGCCTTGCGACGCGCGGTGCTGGATGAAAGCGACGTGCTGATCGAAGCGACCTGCAATCAGGTCAACCAGTTCGGTGGCTATACCGGGATGCAACCGGCCGACTTCGTGCGCTTCGTTCTGCAGATCGCTGACGAGGAAGGGTTGGCGCCGGCGCGGATCGTGTTCGGCGGCGATCATCTCGGGCCCAATCCCTGGAAGGGGGATGCGCCAGAGGCCGCGATGGAGAAAGCGGAGGCGATGGTCGAAGCCTATGTCGCCGCCGGCTTCCGAAAGATTCATCTGGACGCATCCATGGGCTGCCTCGGCGAGCCGGTGGCGTTGGACGACGAGACGACGGCGGGCCGCGCTGCGCGTCTGGCCAGCCGGGCGGACGCTGTGGCCCGAGAGAAGGGCCTGCCACTTCCGCTCTATATCATCGGGACGGAAGTGCCTGTGCCCGGCGGAGCCGACCACGCTCTCAGCGATCTTCAGCCCACCGCGCCAGAAGCGGCGCGGCATACGATCGAGGTTCATCGCCGAATTTTTGCGGAGCGCGGGTTGGACGGCGTTTTCGAGCGAGTCCTGGGTGTCGTGGTTCAGCCGGGTGTGGAGTTCGGGAGCGAGAACGTCATTCCCTATCACCCCGAAAAGGCGACCTTGTTGAATGCTGTCCTGGAAGAGGAGCCCAAGCTCGTCTTCGAAGCGCACTCCACCGACTATCAGTCGCAGGCCGCACTGACGGCTCTGGTGCGGGACGGCTATGCGATCTTGAAGGTCGGGCCGGGTCTCACCTTCGCTCTGCGCGAGGCCTTGTACGGGCTGGATCTCGTGGCGAGCGAGTTGGAGCCGACCTACGGCGACCGGCCGCTGCGCGCCGCCATGGAGCATCTCATGCTGCGCGAGCCCAAGGATTGGAAGGGGCACTATCACGGCACGGATGCCGAGCAGGCGCTGCAGCGCCATTACAGCTATAGCGACCGCATTCGCTATTACTGGAATCGCCCGGAGGCGGAAGCCGCCGTCGCTCGCTTGCGCGATGCGCTGGACGGGCGCGTGATCCCCGAAACTCTGATGCGCCAGTTCCTGCCTTTCTTGGATGTTGGGCTCGGGCAGACCGGAAGCGTGGACGACATCCTCATTGCGTCCGTCGATCGCGAGCTCGCCACATACGCCGCAGCCTGCCGGGCGTAAGCGCCGAAAAGGCTTGGAAACGAGGGGCGACACGGTTTGCCCTTCGCTTTCGACACTCGCGGCGAGTCATAGGCAGATAAACGAGTTCCCCTAAGGAGCCGCTCGCTACCGATTGCGGGCGTCAGTTCATGATCGGAGGGAGGATCGCCGCCGCAACCAAACGCACGCCTGCGGGATCATCGTGCCGCCGCCAAGGTTTGGTGAAACACGCGAGCAACTTGTAGATCTTAAGGAAGGCGGTGATTTGAATGGTGGGCGCGACAGGGATCGAACCTGTGACCCCCTCGGTGTGAACGAGGTGCTCTCCCGCTGAGCTACGCGCCCGCTCTTGCCGTTCGTTGTCGGCCAGCGGTGAGTGGTCGTATAGAAGCGAACGGCGCGGGCGTCAATCCGATCGATGCGTTTTTCAGCCTGCGTGCGCCAAGTCTCTGTTTTTACACCGCTTGGATACGCAAGGCGCGAGGTTCGAAAAGCGAATCGATCAGCTGCGGTGTCAGATCGGAGAAGCGTTCGATGGAGCAGGTCGCGCCCGAACGGGCCTCCGAGCCCGGATCGTAACCGAACAGCACGAGTATGGACGCCACGCCCGCCGCCCGCGCGGCGAGAATGTCCGTGTCGGTATCGCCAACCATGAGAGCGTTTGACGCCGAGCCACCCGCTTGTTCGATCGTGCCGGATAGATGAATCGGATCGGGCTTGCGCGCCGAGAACGTGTCGGCCCCACAGATGGCCGAGAAGCGCGACGCGAGTTCCATTTCTTCCAATAACCGCCGCGCAAGACGCTCGGTCTTGTTGGTGCAGATCGCAAGCGTCAGCCCGGCTTCGCTCAACCGATCCAGCATGGCGAGGCCACCGGGAAACAGCGCGGACTCCACTGCGATATGGGCTTCGTAATGTTGCAGAAAGCGGGCTGTCTGCTCGGCGAGTTCCTCCGACCCAAGCGGGCGCTCCGCCAGCCGGTAGGCCTCACGCAGCATGGCCTGCGCTCCGTGACCGGCATGGGGACGCACGATCTCCAGAGGAAGCGGGGGGAGGCCGATACGGGACAGGCAATGATTGAGACTGCCCGCGAGGTCGGGCGCGGTGTCCACCAAGGTTCCGTCGAGATCGAAGACGATGGTCCGCTGCGATGGTCCTCTGGTAGCCGCTTCGAAGAAGTGGGCTTCGTGGGCCAAGGAACGATGGATCGGGAGGGCTGCGCTCATGATCGGACTTTGGCCTCAAAGCGGAGAGGGTCAAGCGGACAAGGCCCGAACGAGGCGCAACGGAGGGTCGGGACGCCGTTCGGGTCTTCGCCTGACGCAGGCGAGCCACAGTCTGGCGCTCAGGCCATCAACAAACCGTTAGGGACGATCTGTCGGGATGGCGGGTGCCGAGATCACCCTGAGCGTTTGGCGATAGCGGCGCGATATCGTAAAGCGACGTCTTAAAGGCGCGCTACGGAGGGACAGAGCAATGGATGCGGCAGCGATGAAAGACGAGGTCGCGCGTGCGGCGCTCGCCCATGTCGAGCCGGGTATGCGGCTTGGCATTGGTACGGGGTCAACCGCCGAGGCCTTCATTCGCGCTTTGGCCGTCCGCGTGTCCGAAGGATTGCGGATCGTCGGCGTACCGACCTCCGAGCGCAGCGCCAAACTGTGCGGCGAACTCGGCATTCCCTTGGCGACGCTGGAAGACCTGCCGGAACTCGATCTGACGATCGACGGGGCCGACGAGGTGGATGCGCGGCTTCGTCTGATCAAGGGCGGCGGCGGCGCGCTTCTTCGCGAGAAGATCGTGGCCGCGGCCTCGGCGCGGATGCTGGTGATCGCCGATGCGTCCAAGAAAGTCGAGCATCTCGGCGCCTTCCCGCTGCCGATCGAGGTGAACGGCTTCGGCGTCCTGGCCACGACGCTGGCGATCGAGAAGGCCGGCGCGATGCTGGGGCTTTCGGGCTCCATCCGGCTTCGCATGGTGGGCGACAAGCCCTTCATCACCGATGGCGGACATCTCATCATCGACGCATCATTTGGCCTCATTCCCGATCCAGAAGCCCTGTCTGCTGCTTTGCACGCCATTCCGGGCGTGGTCGAGCATGGTCTCTTTCTCGGATTGGCGTCCTCCGTGCTCCTCGCCGGGCCGGATGGTGTCGAGCGGTTCGGCGCTGCGTGAGGCGCGCCGGTCGCATCGGGATATTCGGGGCTTGCGGCTCGAACCGGAGTTTGGCACGGGTGCGCCGATCAGGAATTGATGGAGTAGGAAGTCCGATGGTTTTCAGCCAAACGCTGCGTGGCGGTCTCTTCGCTGCAGTGACCCTCGTGGGTCTCGCGGTCTCGCCCGCTCTGGCGCAGGAGATCAGCCCGTCGCATCTCGCCGCCGCGCGTGAGGCTGTGGACGCGATCGACACGAGCGAGCAGTTCGATCAGATCCTTCTCAACGCCGCGACGCAGATCAAGGCGGAGCTGATCGTCAACAACCCGGATCTTCAGTCGAAGATTTCCGAGATGGTCGATGACAGCGCGATCGCCCTTGCGCCGCGCCGCGCCGATCTGGAAAACGAAATCGCCCGCGTCTACGCCAAGATGTTCACCGAACAGGAGCTGCGCGAGATCTCGCAGTTCTACAATTCGGAAGCCGGCCGCAAGTTGATCAAACAGGGTCCGCAGGCGACGCGCGAGATGATGGCGGCCGCCGATGTCTGGACCAACGGTATCGTTCGCGACCTGCGCGACAGCGCCATGAAGGGGATGCAGAAGCTCGCGCCCGCGACGGCGGCGGCTCCCGCAAAGTCGAAGTGACGATCGAGAATCGTCCGCTATAAGGATTCACAAGGGCGGCCACTCGGTCGCCCTTTTTCGTGACGGAAGAGGCGTCTTGGCATGTCGGCATTCGACTACGACCTGTTTGTGATCGGCGGCGGTTCAGGTGGCGTGCGCGCGGCGCGGCGAACAGCGGCCCTGGGGCATAAGGTTGGCATCGCCGAGGAATATCGCTACGGCGGAACCTGTGTCATCCGCGGCTGCGTTCCCAAGAAGCTGCTCGTCTACGCCTCGCAATATTCCGAAGCCTTCGAGGACGCGGCTGGCTATGGCTGGTCTGTCGGGGAAACGAAGTTCGACTGGCCGAGCCTGATCGCCGCCAAGGATCGCGAGATCGATCGGCTGGAGCAGATCTATCGCCGCAACCTCGAGAAGGCCGGCGCCGAGATTCTCAAGAGCCGCGCCGTGCTGGAGGGACCGAACCAGATTCGCCTCCTTGCGACCGACAAGATCGTCACTGCCGAGCGCATCCTGATCGCGGCCGGTGGGCGCGCCAATCCGTTCGCCGACATGCCGGGCGCGGAGCACTGCATCACCTCGAACGAGGCTTTCCACCTCCAGCGCCTGCCCGAGTCGATCGTGATCCTTGGCGGTGGTTATATCGCGGTCGAGTTCGCCAATATCTTTCTCGGGCTCGGCACCGCGGTGACGCTGGTCTATCGCGGCAAGGAAATCCTTCAGGGCTTCGATGACGATCTGCGCCATGAACTGCACCAGGCCATGCTGCGCAAGGGCTGCCGGATCGTCTGCGAGGACACGCTCGTTCGGGTCGATCAGAAGGCGGACGGCCGCTTTCAGGCGCATCTGAAAAGCGGCGAATGCCTCGACGCGGACGAGGTGATGCTCGCTGTCGGACGCCAGCCCAACACGATCGACCTCGGCTGCGAGAAGGCCGGCGTCGAGCTGGATTCCAAGGGCGCGATCAAGGTCGATGACTATTCCCGCACGAGCGCCGAAAATATCTGGTCGATCGGCGACATCACGGGCCGCATCCAGCTGACGCCGGTCGCCATCCACGAGGCCATGTGCTTCGTCGACACCGTGTTCCTGAACAAGCCGACCAAGCCGGATTTCGACCTGATCCCGACGGCCGTGTTCTCTCAGCCCGAGCTCGGAACGGTGGGCTTGACGGAAGCGCAGGCGGCAAAGGATCTCGGCGATCTCGACATTTTCCGCGCCCGCTTCAAGCCGATGCGACACACGCTGACGGGCCGCGAGGAGTTCATGTTGATGAAGCTCGTCGTGGATGCCAAGACGAATGTCGTGGTTGGCGCCCATATTCTGGGCCCCGATGCCGGCGAGATGGGGCAGCTTCTGGGCATCTGCGTGAAGGCGAAGTTGCGCAAAGACGATTTCGATCGCACCATGGCGCTTCACCCTTCGGCGGCAGAGGAGCTGGTCACCATGTACGAGCCGACCTATCGCATTCGCGGCGGAGCGCGCGTGGATGGCTGATGTCGAGCCGCCTATTCATCAGGACGATCCGCAGCTGGAGCGGCTCGCCCGTGAGGGGCGGGTCATCGCCTATTTCGGCTATGGCTCGCTGGTGAACAAGCGGACGCTGCGCACCAAGTTCTTGGGCATTCGCCGTGCCGAGGTCTTGGGATGGCGGCGGGCCTGGCTGCCGCGCAAGGGGCAGTCCATGGCGCTTCTGTCGGTGCGGCCGGATGAAACGGCGCTGACGCAGGGCGTCGTGGTCTACGATCTGGCCGACCATCTGCCATCGGTGGACGAGCGCGAGGCGGCCTATCATCGCCGCGTCGTTATGCCAGGCCATATCACCATTCGCGGCCACGCCCTCCCGGATGTGCCGCTCTTCATCTACGAGGGCAAGCCGGAGGAGCCGGATGCCTCGCAGACCGGGGCGGCGATCCTGCAATCCTATCTCGACGCGGTGATGCAGGGCTTCTACTCACTTTACGAGGAGGCCGGGCTGCGGCGTTTCATGGCGGAAACCGAGGGGTTCGAGACCTCCATCCTGAAGGATCGCGCCGCGCCGCTCTACCCCCGCCCGGTGACGCTGGCCGACGGCGAGGCGGAACTGTTCGACCGCCTCGTCACCCAGCGCGGCGCGCGCTTCATCGAGTGCTCGTGAGAAGCACGTAAAGCCATTCGTGACAAATGCTGCGGTTCGTGCCACTACGCCACGACCGAGCGTTGATGGCCTCTTGATTGGCCTGCCCGCGAAGCCGTCCCGAAAAGACAGAACCCGAAGGGAGACGGCCGGACAAGGCTCGGGAAAGGAGAGGTTCATGGCCAAGGATTGGAACCCCGCGAGCTGGCGCAGCAAGGCGATCGAGCAGGTCCCGCTCTATCCCGACCCGAATGCCCTGGCGGAAACCGAGAAGCGCCTTGCCACCTTTCCCCCGCTTGTCTTTGCAGGCGAAGCGCGAAAGCTGAAGCGGGCCTTGGGCGAGGTGGCCGAAGGCCGTGCCTTCCTGCTTCAAGGCGGCGACTGCGCGGAAAGCTTCGCCGAGCATGGCGCGGACAATATCCGCGATTTCTTCCGCGCCTTCCTCCAGATGGCGGTCGTCCTGACATTCGCGGCCTCGTCGCCGGTGGTGAAGGTCGGCCGCATCGCCGGCCAGTTCGCCAAGCCGCGTTCGTCCGGGTCGGAAACGAAGAACGGCGTGACGCTGCCGTCCTACCGGGGTGACATCATTAATGGCATCGAGTTCGAGGAAACCTCGCGCATCCCGAACCCGGAACGCCAGGAAATGGCCTACCGGCAGTCGGCGGCGACGCTGAACCTGCTGCGCGCCTTCGCGCAGGGCGGCTACGCCAATCTCGACAACGTTCACCAGTGGATGCTCGGCTTCGTGTCCGGCTCGCCGCAGGCGGAGCGATACGGCGAGCTCGCGGATCGCATTTCCGAGACCATGGCCTTCATGCGCGCCATCGGCATCGATTCCGAGACGCATCCCTCGCTGCGTGAGACCGACTTCTTCACCAGCCACGAGGCGCTGCTGCTCGGCTACGAGCAGGCGCTGACGCGCGTCGATTCGACCAGCGGCGAGTGGTACGCGACCTCGGGCCACATGATCTGGATCGGCGACCGCACGCGCCAGATCGACAACGCGCATGTCGAATATTGCCGTGGCATCCGCAATCCGCTCGGCCTGAAGTGCGGCCCGTCGCTCGCGCCGGACGATCTCCTGCGCCTGATCGACATCCTGAACCCGCAGAACGAGGCCGGCCGCCTCACGCTGATCGGCCGCTTCGGCCACGAGAAGGTCGGCGATCATCTGCCGGCGCTGATCCGCGCCGTGGAGCGGGAAGGGCGCAAGGTCGTCTGGTCCTGCGACCCGATGCACGGCAACACGATCACCGTGAACGACTACAAGACGCGCCCCTTCGACCGCATCCTGAAGGAGGTCGAGACCTTCTTTGAGGTTCATCGTGCGGAAGGCACCCATGCCGGCGGCATCCATGTCGAGATGACCGGCAAGGATGTCACGGAATGCACCGGCGGCGGCGCGCGTCCGGTTCTGGCCGAAGATCTGTCGGATCGCTACCACACGCATTGCGACCCACGTCTCAACGCCGATCAGGCGCTCGAGCTGTCCTTCCTCGTGGCGGAGCGGATCAAGAAAGAGCACGAGACCCGCGCACCGAAGTCCGTCGTCAATTTCTGACCGACTAGTCTCTCGAGTGTTAGAACGAAAAGGCCGGGTCGATCGACCCGGCCTTTTTCATGTCGCATATAAGGGAATCAAAGACCGTCAGCGGCGTGGGGCGTCGCGATCGGACGAACCGGGGCGGGAGCCGACCTGCGCTTCCACAGGCTCCGTTCCTGCAGTTTCGTCGCGATCCTTGCGCAGCCGCGAGACCAGACGATCCCGGATCACCGAGCCGCCCTGCTGCCATGCGAAGAACAGCATCAGCGCGAGGGCCAGCACCGCGAGGAAGATCATCATGCCGTGTTCCATCATTTCCAGATGCTGGAATACGGAGGTGATCGAATAGCCGAAGACATAGCCGATCGTCGTGAACAGGCCGGCCCAGATGGCCGCGCCGACGAAGTTCAGGATCATGAAGCGGGGAACGCTGATCGAGGATAGGCCGAGCGCGATCAGACCCGGCATCCGCAGCCCGTAAATATACCGATTCACGATGACGAAATAGGCTTGATATCGATCCACCAGACGCAGCGCCTTTGTGAATTTCGGCTTGCGCTTCCAGCGCTTGACCCATTCGCTGTTGGAGAAATATCGCGAAAACAGGAACACGGCCAGATCGCCGCAGAAGGAGCCGATGAAGGCGAGGCTGCTCATGAGCCAGAGCGGATGCGTTCCGCGATAAGCGAGGAAGCCGCCGATAATGGCAAAGACTTCGCCTTCGAAGAACGTGCCGACGAACACGATGCCAAGACCGAAACGGTCGATCAGTGCAAGGATTTCGTACACGCGTGCTCCGGTGACTCGGCGACCCCGTGGGGTCATCCCACCCTATGTCGGGCGCGAGGGAGAATTTGCAAAGGCTAAGTTTGCCTCGGCCCTTTCCGTTCCCCATTCGGGGTTCGTCTGTTGCCCTAGAGTTTCGACCTGTCGATAAGCTGGATCAGGGAAAAGCTCTTCGCGGCGATGCCTATCTTTTGTGCCATGCGAACGTGCCATCTTCATGACTTCCATTCGAAAGACCGCGACGTGCCGATCGAATTTCCTCCACTGTCCGACATCGCAACCGCTTTTGTTTTTGTGGGTTTGCTGTTTTTCCTGCGCTTCATTCTGGCCGTACGTCGTCTGCGCGGCGAAAGCGGGCGGACGCGTCCCTTCCTGGCCACGATGGCGCATGTCCGGATCATGGGCAGTTTTGGCGATGAGTATGAGCCGGAGCGCCGCCATGCCTTACGCCAGATCTACATCGGGGTCGTTTTTGGGGTCGTTGGGTTCGCGCTGCTCTTCTGGATCCTTATGGCACATCTCCTCGGGCTCGCTCCGCCGATCGGCACAGGCACCTGACAACCGCCCTTTTCATTGCGGGACGGGCGGCCATGCGCTATCGCCCGCCGCATGACCCACTCCGTCCGCTTCGCGCCCTCCCCAACGGGCTATCTCCATATCGGCAATCTGCGCCCCGCGCTGTTCAACTGGCTGTTTGCGCAGCGCGAGGGCGGGCGCTTCGTCTTGCGTTACGACGACACGGATACCGAACGCTCCAAGCGCGAATATGCCGACGCCATCCTCGAGGACATCCGTTGGATCGGCATTCAGCCCGATGAGATCGCCCGGCAGTCCGATCGCATCGCACTCTATGACGCAGCCGCCGAGCGTCTGCGCGCTAAGGGCCTGCTCTATCCCTGCTTCGAGACGGCGGACGAGCTGGAGCGTCGGCGCAAGCGGCGCATGGCGCGGGGGCTGCCGCCGATCTACGGGCGCGAGGCCCTCGCCCTGACGGAGGTCGAGCGACAGGCGTTCGAAGCCGAAGGACGTCGGCCGCACTGGCGGTTCCGCCTTCCCAATTTCCGCGACGACCCGATGCAGCCGGAGCGCACGGAGGTTCATTGGGACGACGTGGTGCGCGGGCGGCAGACGGTGGATCTGGCCTCCTTGTCCGACCCGGTCCTCATCCGCGAGGACGGAACCTATCTCTACACGCTACCCTCCGTGGTGGACGACGGTGAAATGGGCATCACGCATGTGCTGCGCGGTGACGACCATGTGACCAACACGGGTGTTCAGATCGCCTTGTTCGAAGCGCTGAATTATAGGACGCCGGCTTTCGGCCATTTCAATCTCCTGACGACGATCGACGGCGAGGGGCTGTCCAAGCGCACCGGCGCTTTGTCCCTCAGGAGCCTGCGGGCGGACGGCTTCGAGCCCATGGCGGTCGCCTCGCTGGCGGTGCTGACCGGCCTGTCGGGCTCGATCGAGGCCCTGCCTTCGCTGGAAGCGCTCGGCGAGCGCTTGGACTTCGACGGCGTTTCGGCATCGAGTTCGAAGTTCGATCCGGCGGAGCTGACGCGTCTCAACGCCGATCTCGTTCACGCCATGCCGGTGGAGGTCGTCGCCGAGCGGCTTCTGGAATGGGGCGTTCCCGAAAACGATCTCGCCCCGTTCTGGAGCGCGGTGAAGGGCAATCTGTCCAAGGTGCCGGATGCCCAGGAATGGGCTGCGATCGTCTATGGCGACGCGCGAGCGGACCAAGCTTTCAATGAAGAGGACGCCGCGCTCCTGCGAACGGCGTTCGATCTTCTCCCCGCCGCGCCTTTCGACCGTTCGACGTGGAAGGCTTGGACCGATGCCATCAAGGCCGCGACAGATCGCAAGGGCAAAGGGCTGTTCATGCCGCTGCGCCTGGCTCTGACCGGCATCGATCACGGGCCGGAACTGGTGGAACTGCTACCGCTCATCGGCCGCGAGCGCGCCTTGCAGCGCCGGCCCTGAGGGCCGGCGCCAAATGCCTCGTGATGCCAGCCGCTAGCGGCTGGCGTCTCCCTGCTGCACGGCCTGGGCGACCGCGATCGCCGCCATGTTCACGATGCCGCGCGAGGTCACGGACGGCGTCAGGATGTGCGCCGGCGTCGCCGCGCCCAGCAGGATCGGGCCGACGTGAAGCGCGTCGGTCATGACCTTCACGACATTCATCGAGATATTGGCCGCGTCGAGCGACGGGAAGAGCAGGAGGTTCGCGTCTCCCGTCAGCGTCGAGTTCGGCATCACGCGCTGACGCAGCGCCTGCGACAGAGCGGCGTCTCCATGCATTTCCCCGTCGATCTCCAGATCGGGCGCGCGCTGATGAACCAGCGATAGCGCCTCGCGGAGCTTGATCGCGTCCGGGTAGTCGCTGGTTCCGAAATTGGAATGCGAGAGGAACGCGGCGCGCGGCGTGATGCCGAACCGCTTCACCTCCTTGGCCGCAAGACAGGCGATCTCGGCCAGTTCCTCGGCGTTCGGATTTTCCTGCACATAGGTGTCGGCGAAGAACACTGTGCCATATTGCGACAGAAGAAGGCTGAGGCCCGACAGGCGCTTCACGCCCGGCGCGATCCCGATCACCTGCTTGATGTCCCTGATATGGCGCGAGAAGCGCCCGCCAAGGCCGCATAGCATGATGTCGGCGTCGCCGCGTGACACGGAAACCGCCGCGATCACCGTCGTATTGGTGCGCACCAGCGCGCGCGCCGTGTCCGGGTTGACCCCGCGCCGGCCGACCTTCGAGAAATAATGATCCACATAGTCGCGGTAGCGCGGATCGTCCTCGGGGTTCACCACCTCGAAATCCTGGCCCTGGCGAATGCGCAGGGCAAAGCGCTCCAACCGGGTCTGGATCACGCTCGGACGGCCGACCAGAATCGGCTGGCAGATCTTCTCTTCCAGCATGACCTGCGCGGCCCGCAGCACGCGCTCGTCCTCGCCATCGGCGAAGATCACGCGCTTGCCGGAGTTGCGCGCGATCTGGAAGATCGGCTTCATGACGAGGCCGGAGCGGAACACGAAGCGGTTCAGCCGGTCGATATAGGCGTCCCAATCGGCGATCGGGCGCGAGGCGACGCCGGAGGCCTCGGCGGCCTTCGCGACGGCGGGCGCGATCTTGAGGATCAGGCGCGGGTCGAAGGGCGAGGGGATCAGATATTCCGCGCCGAAGACCGGCGTCTCCGAGCCATAGGCCTTGGCCGCGACTTCGGAAACTTCCTCACGCGCGAGCGCCGCGATCGCGTCCACGGCCGCGATCTTCATCTCCTCGTTGATCGTGGTCGCGCCGCAATCCAGCGCGCCGCGGAAGATGAAGGGGAAGCAGAGGACGTTGTTGACCTGATTGGGGAAATCCGACCGCCCTGTACAGATGATCGCGTCCGGGCGCACGGCGCGCGCGAGATCGGGCATGATCTCCGGAGTCGGATTGGCGAGCGCCATGATCAGCGGCCGGTCGGCCATCTTCTCCAGAAGCTCGGGCTTCAGCACGCCCGCCGCCGACAGGCCGAGGAAAATGTCCGCGCCCTCGATCACCTCGGCCAGGGTCTTGGCCGCTGTCTCCTTGGCATAGACCGCCATCCAGCGATCGATCCGGCCCTCGCGGCCGGTGGAGACGACACCATCCTTGTCGGTGCAGATGATGTTCTCGACCTTGGCGCCGAGCGAAACCAGAAGGTTGAGGCAGGCGATGGCCGCCGCGCCCGCGCCCGAGGTGACGATCTTCACGTCCTCGATGCGCTTGTTGCCCAGAAGCAGCGCGTTGCGCACCGCCGCCGCGACGATAATCGCCGTGCCATGCTGATCGTCATGGAAGACGGGAATGCTCATGCGCGCGCGCAGGCGCTCCTCGACCTCGAAGCACTCGGGCGCCTTGATGTCTTCCAGATTGATGCCGCCGAAGGTCGGCTCCAGCGCCGCCACGACATCGACGATCCGGTCGATCTCCTGCGCGTCGATCTCGATATCGAACACGTCGATATCGGCGAATTTCTTGAAAAGGACGGCCTTGCCTTCCATCACCGGCTTGGAAGCGAGGGGGCCGATATTGCCGAGGCCCAGAACCGCCGTGCCGTTGGATACGACCGCGACCAGATTGGCGCGGCTCGTGTAATCGGCGGCGAGATTGGGGTCGTCCGCGATCGCGAGGCACGGCGCGGCAACGCCCGGCGAATAGGCGAGCGCCAGATCGCGCTGGTTGCCGACGGGTTTGGTGGCCTGAATCGCCAGTTTACCGGGCTTGGGATGGCGGTGGTAGAAGAGCGCCTGCTCGTTCAGGTCTGCGGCGGCTGCCTGCCGTTTGGTTTCGTCGGCGCTCGACATGCTCTCTCCATCGCTGCAATTCAGGGCGAACGCGATGACTTGGGAGCACGCGCGTCCACGTCCTTTAGCCTCTAAGCCAGATGCGCCCCGAAGGGCAATCGGCAAGACACGGGCCGACGCGCCGGCGCGGCGTCATACGCCTGCAACAGGCTTAAGGCAGTTTAACGATCGCGAGGCCGAAGAGCGAACGGGCGGGCAGGCAGATGGAACAATGGAATGCGACCCGCCATGTGCGAACCTTGTTCCTATCGGACATTCATCTGGGGTCGAGGGCAGCGCAAGCCGATCTGCTGATCGATTTCCTGCGCTGCGTCGATGCCGAGAAAATCTATCTCGTCGGCGACATCGTGGATGGATGGCGCCTGAAGCGCACCTGGCACTGGCCCCAGTCGCATAATGACGTGGTGCAGAAGCTCCTGCGCAAGGCGCGCAAGGGCACCGAGATCATCTACATTCCCGGCAACCACGACGATTTCCTGCGCGATTTCGTGGGGACACATTTCGGCGGCATCGAAGTCCGGCTGAACGACGTCCACACGACGGCCAACGGTCAGCGCCTTCTTGTGATGCATGGCGACGAGTTCGACGTGGTGGTGCGCCATGCCAAGCTCATCGCCCATCTCGGCGACTGGGCCTATGATATGGCGATCGCCATCAATGTCGCGCTCAACTGGACGCGCCGGCGCCTTGGTTTCGGCTACTGGTCCTTCTCGTCCTGGGCCAAGGGCCGCGTTAAGCGCGCCGTGAACTTCATCGGCGCCTTCGAGGAGGCGCTGTCGGGCGAAGCCAAACGGCAGGATTGCGAGGGCGTGATCTGCGGCCATATTCACCATCCCAAGATCGAAACCCTCGGCGACATGCTCTATGTCAACACGGGCGACTGGGTGGAAAGCTGCTCGGCCATCGTGGAGCGCCATGATGGAACGCTGGAACTGGTGCATTGGACAGCCTTCGAGCGCGTGGATGAGACGAGCGATCCTCGGCTCGGCCTGCGCTTCCTGAAGCCGCGCGAGCGTTTGCCGGAAGCGGCCGAATAAGGACGCTGGCCGCGTCCCCAGGATGAAGGGTTTGTCGGGCCGGGCTCCGTTTGATAGGCGGATGGTCCAACCGCCGCGAGCCTCGTTCATGACATCTGATCTTTCGGTGCCGGCCGCGACGCGGCGCATGTTCGACCGGCGAATGTCCTTCGTCTTTGCCGGCAATTTCGTAACGCTCGGTATCTTCTTCCCCTTTTTCCCGGTCTGGCTTGGGCACAAGGGGTTGGATGGCGACGAGATCGGATTGATTCTCGCGCTTCAGATCGGGCTGCGCGTTCTCGTCTGCCCGCCTGTTCTGCGTCAGGCCGATCGCTCCCGGGATCGAGCCCATCTGCTGATCGCAGCGGCTTTCGCAAGCCTTGTAGCCTCGCTGCCCTTCTTCCAGGTCGAGGGATGGAGCCCCATTCTTCTGGCGACATTGGTTCTGGCGGCGGTGTGGTGCCCGGCTATTCCGCTGACCGATGCCATCGCGCTGTCGGGGGTGCGGCGGCTGGGGTCGGATTACGGGCGCTCGCGTCTCTGGGGTTCGATCAGCTTTATCGCCGCCAATATCGCTGGGGGCGTCCTGATCGGCTGGCTCGGCGTCGGTCGGTTTCCTCTCGTGCTTTGCTTGGCATTTCTGACGGCGGCTCTGGTGACGCTGGCCGCGCCGCGGTTGGGGCAGCCTCTCAAAGCCTCACCTCTGCCACTCGCGCCACCGCAGGAGCCTTGGACGCCGTCGCCATCCTTGGTTCAGCGCCTGCGGCGGCTTGGCCCCGCGCCGGATATGAAGAGGCTTCTGCCGACACTGATCGGCATCGCACTGATTCAAGCGAGCCACGCGCTTCTGAATGGTTTTGCGTCGCTCCAATGGGCGAAGCTCGGCTATGGCGCGGTCGAGATCGGTGTGTTCTGGGCGATCGGCGTGGTGGCCGAGGTCATGCTGTTTCGCTTGGCGGCCAAGCCGCTTCGTCGCTTCGGCATCAAAGCCGTGCTGCTGGCGTCCGCGCTGGTGGCCGCCGCGCGTTGGACTGTCTTCACGCATGATCTCGGTTTGGTCGGCTTCGCATTTCTCCAGACCGCCCATGCGATGACCTTTGCGGCCGCGCATGTCTCCCTGCAAATGCTGATCGGCTCGTCGGTCGCGGAAAACCGCTTCGGCGCGGCGCAAGGGTTGAGCTTCGCGCTCCAGACGACGCTCATGGCCGCCGCCACATTCGGCGGCGGCGTTCTCTATCAACAAGGCGGCGCAGAGGCCTTCTATGCGATGGCGGCCATGGCACTGGCCGCTTTCGTCATTATCGCCTTGTCGCCTCAGCCCCAAAGCGCGGGTGAGGGCGGGAAGACCCGCGAGCCGTCATAGCGCAATCCATTCGGCCGGTCTTCGCGCAGCAGCAAGGGGCCGTCGAGATCGACCAGTTCCGCCCCCTGCGCCAGAAGGAGCGCCGGCGCCATGGCGAGCGATGAGCCGACCATGCAGCCGACCATGACCCCGAACCCGAGGCGCCTCGCTTCCTCCAGGAAGATCAAGCCCTCCGTCAAGCCCCCGGTCTTGTCGAGCTTGAGGTTCACGTAATCATAGCGGCCGATCAGCGTGTGAAGGTCGCCGCTTCCATGCACGGATTCGTCGGCGCAGATCGGGACGGGATGCGGGGTTCGAGCCAGGATGTCGTCCTGCCCCGCGGGAAGCGGCTGCTCCACGACGAAAGCGCCGATCGACGCCGCGACGAGCAGATGGGTTTTGATGTTGTCGCTGGTCCAGCCCTCGTTCGCATCGATGATCAGGCGCGCGCCAGGCGCGGCGTCGCGCACTGCGCGCATCCGGTCCGCATCCTCCGCGCCCCGCCCGACCTTGACCTTCAGCACGCTGCGATGCGCCACGGCGCGGGTTGCCGCCGCCATCTCGTCCGGAGATCCGAGCGAGATCGTGTAGGCGGTGTCGACCGGATTTAGACCGGGCAGCCCGGCCAAGGTGGACGCGGACGTGCCGGATGTCTTGGCCTCGAGGTCCCAAAGCGCGCAGTCCACGGCGTTGCGCGCCGCGCCAGGCGGCATGATCTTCGCCAACTCCTCCCGAGTCAGCCCGTCTTCGAGGGAACTGCGCAAGGACTCGATGGCCTCGACGACGCCGTCCACGGTTTCGCCATAGCGCGCATAGGGAACGCACTCGCCCCGGCCGATCGCATCGCCTTTCATGATCGAGCAGGTAACGACCACGGCTTCGGTCTTGGTCCCGCGCGCGATCGTAAATTGTTTGGCCAGCGAAAAAACGTCCACTGTGACCGAAAGACGACTCGTCATTTTTATCCCTTAACCGATCTTAACATCACTATTCGGCGTCACAGGCGGACGCTACGTGTGCAATGCAGGATGTGGAAGAGCCGCGTATCGGGCTGTCCATCGCCAACAGAGGCTGTAACTCTCGGAATGCTCAATAAACCCAAGTCCGACGAGGGACGCGGCCGCGGGGAAGCCGAGGCCTCTCCCCCTTCCATCGAAGCCGAAAAGAGCCAGAAGGGCATCGTGCTCAAGCTGGCCGGCGACTGGCTGTCCCGCACGATCGGCTCCGTCGAGGAGAAGATCACCGAGACCAGCAAGGCCGATCTCGGCAAGTCTCTCGTCGTGGATTGCAGCGGTATCGGCCGCATGGATACATCGGGCGCGTTCCTGATCGAGCGTCTGGCCCGTGAGATGGGCGAGAAGGGCCGCAAGGTCGAGTTTCGCGGCGCCGATAAGGACAAGACGCTGTTCGAGGCCGTTCGCAAGGCTTTGGACGTCAAGCGCACACCACCGCAGGCGCCCAAGCGCACCAGCCTGACGGACGTCTTCGCCAAGATCGGCGAAGGCGTCTTCGCCATGGGGCGCGAAGTGACGAGCGGCCTCAACATCGTCGGCGCCGCGCTCTACGGCGCGGGTCGGCGCATGACGGGCCAGACGCAGATCCGGCCCGCCGCGATCGTCAATCAGATGGATCGCATGGGCGTTCGCGCGGTGCCGATCATCGCCCTCATGAGCTTCCTGATCGGCGCGGTCATCGCGCAGCAAGGCGCGTTTCAGCTTCGCAATTTCGGCGCGGAAATCTTCGTCGTCGATCTCGTCGGCATCCTCCAGCTGCGCGAGATCGGCGTTCTCCTGACCGCCATCATGATCGCGGGCCGCTCGGGCAGCGCGATCACGGCCGAAATCGGTTCGATGAAGATGCGCGAGGAGGTGGACGCGCTGCATGTCATCGGACTCAATCCGATTGGCGTTCTGATCTTCCCCCGCCTCGTCGCGCTGGTGATCGTTCTTCCGCTTCTGGCCTTTATCGCCGATCTGGCCGGACTTCTGGGCGCCATCGTCGTCACCTGGGTGTATTCCGGCATCACGCCGGATGCCTTCCTCATGCGCTTGCGCGGCGCCATCGATGTCGGCACCGTGTTCGCCGGCCTCATCAAGGCTCCGTTCATGGCTATCGTCATCGGCATCATGGCGTCCATGGAAGGCATGAAGGTCGGCGGCAGCGCCGAAAGCCTCGGCCGCCACGTCACCGCATCGGTGGTCAAATCCATCTTCCTTGTCATCCTGATGGATGCTGTTTTCGCGATTTTCTATGCCGCCATCGGATACTGACAAACATCGCAAGACCGATCACGACGTGATTATCCGTGCCACGGATGTGACCGTTCGCTTCGGTTCGAAAACCATTTTGGACGGGCTCTCGCTGGATGTTCGGCGCGGCGAAATCCTCGGCTTCGTCGGTGCGTCCGGCACTGGTAAATCCGTGCTGCTGCGCACGATCCTCGGTCTCAACCCCAAGCAGGGCGGAAAGATCGAAGTTTTCGGCGTCGATTACGACCGGGCGAGCGACGCCGAGCGGCTCACCGTCGAGCAGCGCTGGGGTGTTTTGTTTCAGCAAGGCGCTCTATTTTCGTCGCTGACGGTGCTGGAGAACATCCAGGTTCCCATGCGGGAATATCTCGATATCTCGCCGCAACTGATGGAAGAGCTCGCCCGGCTCAAGATCGATCTTGTCGGCCTTGCGCCCGATGCGGCGGAAAAATACCCGTCCGAATTGTCGGGCGGCATGATCAAGCGCGCCGCTCTCGCGCGAGCGCTCGCGCTCGATCCCGACATCGTCTTCCTGGACGAGCCGACATCGGGCCTCGATCCGATCGGCGCGGCCGATTTCGACGAATTGATCATGACGCTGCGCGATACGCTCGGCCTCACCGTTTACATGGTGACGCACGACCTCGACAGTCTATTTATGGCGTGCGATCGAATCGCGGTGCTCGGGCAGAAGAAGGTCCTTGTCGAAGGGCCGCTCCAGACCATGCTCGAGAACGACGACCCTTGGGTTCGATCCTATTTTCACGGCAAGCGCGCCCGGACTGTGGTGCCGAAAGACGAAAATCCGCACTACGCGGTGAAGGACAGTGATGGAAAATAGAGCGAATTACGTCCTTGTCGGCATTTTCACGGTCGTCGTTCTCGCCCTGAGCTTCGGCTTTGTTTACTGGTCGGCCAATGTGTCGGACAAGGACCAGCGCACGACGCTGCTCATCCGCATCGAAGGCTCTGTCTCCGGCCTCAGCCAAGGCAGCCAGGTTCTCTTCAACGGCTTGAACGTCGGCTCGGTGCAGGGCCTCAAGATCGATCCCAACAACCCGCGCGTCGTGATCGCCACGACGCAGGTCGATCGCACGACCCCGATCACGACATCGACAACCGCGACCATCGGTTTCCAGGGCCTGACCGGCATCGGCTTCATCGGCCTGACGGGTGGCAATGTGAACGATCGCAACATTCTCCAGTCCGCGATCGAGCAGGGTACGACGCCCGTTATCCGCGCAAATCCGTCCGATGTGACGGACATTCTGGCCACGGCACGAGACATTGCCGATCGCGCCAACAATATTCTCGGCGAGTTCGAGTCGATCGTTCAGGCCGTTGGTCCGTCGGTGCGCACCACCGCCGAGAATGTCGCGCAGACCTCCACCAATGTTCGTACCTTCACCGATAGTCTGGCCGCCAATGCCGGGCAGATCGATGACTTCCTCGGCAGCCTCGCGCGCCTGTCCACGAGCGCCAACAATGTCGCCGAGCGTCTGCCGCCCCTGATCGACAGCGTCGGCAATTTCATCTCGGCGCTCAATGTCGGGGCGGTCAACGACTCCATCCAGAACATTGCCGCCATCACGCAGAGCGTTCGCGGACAGACGGACAATTTCGTCACAGCCCTCGATTCCATCGGCGAGACGGCACGCAGCCTCGGCTCCGTCGGGGAGGTCATTCGCCAGAACACACCGAGCCTGAACGCCTTCCTCGGACGGCTCGATCCGATCAGCGCAACGGCGGACCGCGTCGCGACGAAGCTGGACACGACGTTGGGCGACGTGAATCGACTCACCGCCGCCGTCAATGCCGACGAAGTTCGTTCCGTGGTGGACAATGTTTCCGGCTTCGCCGCCGCGCTGAATGGACAGTCGAGCCGGATCGGAACGGTGGTGGCTGCCACCGATACGGTGCTCGCAACGCTGAACAACGCTCTCACCGGCGTGAACGGGACACGAGCACGCGTCGATAATCTCCTCGCAGGGATCCGCGCCGACGACATTTCGCGCGCCGTCAACAATGTCTCGTCGGCTACGACGAACATCGCCAGCGCGGCCGACTCGGTCCGCGCCGTGGCGGACGATATTGGGACCCGCCGCGAAGACATCAACGCCATCATCGGCAACGCCCGTGACACGAGCGCCAATCTGAAGGTGGCGTCGGCGCAGGTTCAGACCGTGATCAACTCGGTCAACAATCTCGTCAACAGCCCGGACGGGCAGGGCCTGACGGCCGAGGCGCGCGATACGCTACGCACCATTCGTCAGACCGCGCAGAGCATCCAGGCGGCGGTCGGCCCCATCTCGTCCAATCTCGACAGCTTCACGGGTCAGGGCCTCCAGGAGGTGCGCAATCTCGTTCGCGAGACGACGCGCGCCGTGTCGCGGATCGAGCAGGCGATCACCAACCTGTCCGCCAATCCGAGCCGTATCCTGTTCGGCGGTGATGGTGCCGGTGACATCCGACAGTTCGATGGGCGCACGCGTCGCTGATCTCTCGAGGGTCGTCGGCTGTATCTTGCAGCCGACGACTCCTATTCCACGCGGCTCCGCCGCCCCTCTCTCCATGTATCGAGGACGAAGGATGGCCCGTCAGCCCTCTCTCCAGATTGTTTCGGTTTCGTTGCTGGCCATGCTGCTTTCGGGTTGCGCGTCGCTGAAGGAACCGCCTGCCACGTTCGAACTGTCGGCGCCGCCCCCGGCCGCAACCCGGAGCGCAGCGACGCGCGCGCAGATTCTCATCCCCGAGCCCACGGCCGCCAAGTCCCTCGACAGCCAGCAGATCGTGGTTCGCCCGACGCCCCAGACCATCGAGACCCTCGCCGCCAGCCAGTGGAGCGATCGTCTCCCGCGCCTCGTCCAGCTGCGCCTGCTTCAGGCTTTCCAGAATACGGGCCGCGTCGGTGCGGTCGGCGTTCCCGGCCAGGGGCTCGCCATCGACTATCAGATCGTCACGGAGCTCCGGCGGTTCGAAGTTACGGTGGATGGCGGGTCGATGGCCGTGGTCGAGATCGCCGTGAAGGCCTTGAACGACAAGACTGGCGTGGTCCGCGCCACCCGGATCTTCCGTGGCACGGCACCGCTCGCTGGCACGGGCAACGCGGCCTATGTCGCGGCGCTCGACAAGGCGTTCGGGGAAGTTGCGGACGAGATCGTCGGCTGGACGCTGAAGCTGATCTGATCCAGCGCCTCAAGAAGTTATGCTTCGAAAGCCCGCCTCGTCTGGCGGGTTTTTTTGTAGCCGCGAGTCCGGGCGCCATACTGCAGCGCCAGCGAGTCTTCGCGAGCGCAAGATGGTGTGGACCCGAAGGCGTATCGACGACGCGTGAGAGACGTCGGACTTGGTGATTTTCGTGTGGGCCTCCAGATGGTGGCCTTGGCGCTTCGCCCCGGAGGTGACACCCCTGTCCGTCTGACGATCGCCGGACCAAGACACGACTGTGCTCATGGATCGTTCGCGCGCTGCGCTCGGTTCATCCGAGTCGAGCCCTGATCTGCCACCTGCACATACGTCCATCCAAACGAAAACGGGCGGCCCCAAGGGACCGCCCGTTTGATTTGGAGAGGAAGGCTTGTCTTATTCGAAGCGGCCGGAGGCGTGAGCCAGCATCGTGTAGACCTTGCCGGTATCCGATGTCAGGTAGCTCTTGCTCTTCGAGTTGTCCGGATCGTTGCGAGACGCTTCCTGCAGGAGCATTTCGAAGTCGCCGATGTAGCGATCGACCGCGTGCTTGAAGCTCGCATCACGCTGATACTTGCGACGGATCTCGTCGAATGTCTGCTGGCCCTTCATCGTGTAGAGCCGACGCGTGAAGACGTTCCGCTCACCACTGCGATAGCGATCCCAAAGCTCGACCGACACATTGTGATCGATGGCGCGGGCGATATCGACCGACAGCGAGTTGAGCGAGTCCACGACATGGGCCTGCGAACGCGCGGCGCGGGCTGGCGCCTCCGCCGGAACCACAGGCGTTGTTGCTGGCGCTTCGGCGGAAGCGTCAGTGTCGTCATCCTGCGAGGCGCGGCGCAGAAGATCAGACACCCAACCCCCTTGGCGATCGCCGTCCGACGCCGGGGTCTCAGTCGCAGCTTCCGGCTGAGCCGCCGGACGCAGCGGGGAGAGATCGGCGCGCGGCGCGACGGGTGCCGGTGCCGCCGCGCGGATTTCGATCGATCCACGCGTGTCGCGAGCCAGATTGCCGTCGGTGACGAACCCTCCCGCCATGCGGGTCTCGATCTCGTTCCGGCGAGCCGCTTCGGCCCGCTGCTGTACGGCCGGGGCCGGACGAACAGCTACGTCGGATGAGCGCGAGCCGAGCGAGGCCGAGCGCGAGGCACCGGCATCGGGCGTGCGCACGTCGAGGGAGCGACCCGACTGGGTCACGATATCCGTCAGCTCGCGCAGGGCGCGGATCTGGTCGGACACGGCGCGGCGCATGGCGCGGGTGCTTTCCTTGGTTTCCTCGGGGAGTTCGAAGACGCCCTTGCGGATTTCGGTGCGCGCCCCTTCCAGTTCGCGGCGGATGTCCGCTGCGGCCCTGTGCATGTCGCTCGTCGCGCTGCCGAAGCGCTGCGTCGCCTCTTCGACCACGCCACGGATCGTCTCGCGAACCTGCTCTGCGGCAGCGGTGGACCGACGCTCGGTCTCCTCGAGATGGCGACCGGCTTCTTCCAGCGTGCTGGTGAGTTCGCCGCTAATCGTCTCCACTACGGTGTGCGAGCGACGCTCGGCTTCCGCGAAGAGCCGATCCACCACGCCCTCGAAGGACAGAAGCATTTTGCCGACATCGTCGGAGCGCGTGGCAAGACCGCTGGCCAGAGCCTCGAGGCCTTCGCGGCGCCCTTCCAGCGTTTCCTGCAGGTTCGACTGCGTGGCGTCGAGAAGGGCCGCAGCCTCGGTCAGCATCTTCTCGTGCTCGCCGAGCTTTTCGCCGAGCGTCGACAGACGCACCAGAGCCTGCGCGGTCGTATCGTCCATGCGAACGACATTGTGCTCGAGACGCTCGGACGACGCGGCGATCTCGCTCCCGACGCGATCCGCCTCGTCGCGGAACCGAGCGCCGGTCTCGCTGAGCGCCGATTCGGCCCGGCCGAGATTCTGCGCTGCATTGTCGAGGAGATGCCGCAGAGCGGAGTTGCCGCTTTCCAGACGCTCCGCCAGCGAACCGATGTCGCGGCCGAGAAGCTCGCGAGCGTCGGAGATGGAGGAGGTGAGGGAGCCGGAGCGATCGTCCAGCGCCGCCAGAAGACCCGACGAGGATACGCCGAGATTTTCGACGGTCTCTTCGGCGCGGCGAACGAAATCCGCCACGATGGCGTCGTTCTCGCTGCGCAGACGATCCGCCACCTGGCGAGCCGCCTGTTCCAGAGCCTCGACGGCGCGCGAGCCCGTGTCCGACAGGCGATCCACGATCGGCCGTGTTTCCGTGTCGATGAGATGCGCGATCTCGGCATTGCGGCTGGCGAGGAGGTCGGCCAGATCGCGGGTGCGCTGACTCATCGCCTCGCCCACTGCGTCGGCGCGTTCCACGAGATGGCTCTCGGTGGCGGCAACGCGCTGCGACAACTCCAAGCCGAACGCGCCTGTCGATTCGGCGATCTGCTCGCGGATGCGGTCGGCTTCCACCCGGATAGCCGTCGCAACACCCGACAGGCGCTGCGTGATCTCCGATCCCTCCGCCATGAGGTTCTCACGGGCCAGCTGCGCGTCGCGAAGGATCTGACCGGCCATGCCCGTCGCATCCTCGCGCATGGTGCCGGACACCGAGGCCAGTTCGCTGCGGATACCCGAGGCGGCCGCTTCGATCTCGGCGCGCAAGGCCGCGGCCGAGGCGCTCAGATCGTCGCGAACACCCTCGGTCGTGCCGTCGATGACTTGTGACAGCTGCACCGACAGGCCCGAAAGCTCTGCGGCAAAGCGCGTCGCGCGCTCGTCCAAGGAGGAGGAGGAGCGATCCGTTTCGCCACGAATCTGCGCGGTTGCGTCCTGGACCCGAAGGGCGAAGGCTTCCGCATCGCCGCTGAGGCGATTGCGAGCGGCTTCGGCCTGCTCGCTCATCGACAGGGCAACGGCGTCCAGCTCTTCGGAGAGGCGCAGGGCATCGGCCGCCAGACGCTCGCGCGTCTCGCCAGCGCCGGCTTGGAGACGTTCCGTCGCCGCAGACACTTCGTCCACGATCCGGCGCGCCTGCTCGGCGACCTCGTCGCGCAAACGATCGGTCTCGCCGCGCAGCGTGGTGGCGACTGTGCCGACCTGCTCCGCGATGCGACCGGCGTCTTCGAGAAGGAGACGACGCGACGATTCGCCGGTTTCGTGAAGATGTCCGCTGGCATTCTGGAACTCGGCCACGATCGCCGCCGCCTGTCCGGCGACCTCGCGCCGAACGAGATCGGAACTCTCGCGGATCTGGATCGCGGCAGCCGCCACCTCCTCGCGGATCTGGCCGGCATCGGCGGCGAACTGCTCGCGGGTCTGATCGCCCACGATGCGCAGCTTGTCGGCCGCGCCTTCGAAATCGCCGGACAGCGCGATCGCCTGATTTGCGACGACCTGACGAGCCGCTTCCGCATCCTGACGCAGACGCTCGGCCATGTCCTCGAGACCGCCGGCGAAGTCGTTGGCCACCAGCGCCAGGCGCTCGCGGGCCGCTTCGGCCTCGGCGCGCATTGCAAGGGACGCGCCGCTAATCTGCGTGCTGAAGCTCGTACCCTCGACGGCGAGGCTCTCGCGAACCTCTTCGGCTTCCGTGCGCATCCGAGTCGCCACGTCGGCGACGGTGCGACCGAGCGTTTCGGCTTCTTCGGCAAAGCGCTGACGCGCGTCCTCGCTCAACTGGCGGATCGTCTCGGCCGTGGCCGCGATGCCTTCCGCCACGCGATCACCTTCGCCGGACAGTTCGGTGCGGGCCATGGCCGACACGTCCTGCACCGACTGGGTGACGAGGCGAATGCGATCCTCGAACTTGCCGACCTCTTCGACGAACTTGGCCTGTGCCTCTTCCGAGGATGTGCGGAAGACGTTGCCCAACTCGCCGATCACCAGGGCAATCTTCTGCGTTTCGGACTGGAGGCCGAGGCGAGCGCGATCAGCTTCCTCGCCCATATTCGTGGTGGCGGCGACGATCGTATCGCGCAGCGTGTCGGCAATCAGCGTCGCACGACCCGACAGGGTGCGCTCCACATTGGCCAAGCCACGTTCCAGGGTCGAGGTCATCGATTCCGTGCGCTCGTCTACCGCCAGCGCCAGGGTAACGACACCGGCTTCGAGAGCCGCGACGATTTCCTCGCGCTTGGTTTCGAGCGAGCGCGTCACGTTGCTCGTGCTCTGCTCCATGACGCGGCGAACATCGTCCGCGCGGTCGCCGAGAGTGGCCGCAAGCGAACTCGCGACATCCTCGATCGCGGAGGTCAGATTCTCGCGGCGCTCGTCCATCGCGGCGGCCAGCTGGCCGTCGGACTCAAGCAAAGCCTCACGCAGTGCGCCGATACGTTGGTCGAGCGTGCGCGCGATCGCGGCATTGCCCTTGTCGAGTTCCTCTCCGAAACTCGCCGTCCGCGCGTCGAGATCGGTGAGCAGCGAGGACTGGGACGCATCGGCCAGTTCGCGCATGGCGATGACGCGGTCGTCCAACCCGTCCAGCAGCGCTAGACGCGCGGTTTCGACGCTTTCGCGCAACTGGGTTCCACGACCTTCCAGACCTTCCAGAAGCGAGGAGAGGGCGGTCTCGACAGCGGAAAGGATGGTGCGCGCACTCTGATCGGCTTCCTGCGAAAAGGCGCCGCTGCGCGATTCCAGGCTTCCGACGAGGCTGTCGCGTGAGGTGTCGATGAGGTTGCGCAACTCGTCGACGCGGGACGAGAGATCGGCGGCAATGCGCTCCACCGACCCTTCGAACACGGCCTCGACGCCCGATGTCTGCAGTTCCAAGCGCGTCAGGAACTCCTGGCGACGGTCTTCACCCGAGGTCAGAACGGATTCTAGACGACCGATCACGTCTTCGCTGACGCGTGAGGTGTAGAGGTTGAGTGACTCTGTCAGGCGCTCGCCGCTGTCGCGCATGAAGGCCTCGCTGGCAGCGAGGCGATCGGACAGGCTGGTGGAAAGAAGACTGGTGCGCTCATCGATCTCCGACAGCAGGCGGCCGGAATGATCCGACATAACGCTGCTGAAAGTCTGCGAACGGGCGTCCAAAGCGCTATCGATCTGACGGGAGTGTTCGTCCAGCACGACGTTGATCGCGTCGCGCTTCTCGGCCAGCAGGGCATTGATGCGGGTGAGGCGATCGTCGAGATCCGATCCCAGGAGGTTCCGGCCGTCCTCGATCAAACGCTGAACCTTGTCGGCATGCGTGTCGAGCGACTGGCGAAGCTCGCCCGTCTTGCCGTCGAGACCCGCCACGAGGCGTTCATCCGCGCCTTCCAGTGCGCCTTCGATGCGCGTCACGCTCGCCTCGACCGCCTGCGTGATGGCGAGGCTCTTTTCATCCAACGTCGCGGCCAGCGACTGCTGCGCGAAGGAGAGGGACGTGTCGATGTCGGCCGCGCGATCGCTCAGAACCGAACCGAGCGTTCCGATGCGCTGCTCGAACGTGGTGTGAAGCTCATTCGCCTTGGACTGGAACACTGCATCGACATGCGCCACCGCCTCGTTGGCCGTCTGCGAGATCGTCGCCTGACCGCTGGAGAAGGCACGGCCGATTTCGCCCGTGCGCTCGGACAGAACGCTGGCAAATTCGCCGGTGCGTTCGCGCAGCGCTTCGGCGATGCGATCGGCCGAGCGGTCGATGGCCGCGGCGCGGGTTTCGATCGCCGTGACGAGAGCCGAGCCCTTGCCGGACAGAGCCTCCTCGAGCTGGGCCAGACGCTCGTCGAAGCGACCCAGAACCTCGGCGTTGCGCTCGTTGAGCAGAGCCGTCGCGCGCTCGATCCGAGCGTCGAACCCTCCGTCCATCAAGGCGACGACGCGCTGCGCCTCCGTCGACAGGCGTTCGGCGCGCTGGTCGAGCTGGCCGGTGAGCGAGCCAACCAGAGCCTCGCTGTCGGCGCGCATACGGGCCGAGCGGGCGTCGATCGTATCGGCGATGACCTTGTCGAACTCCGCCCCTTGGTTCGAGAGCGTCTCGGCCCGTTCGGCGAGGACCCGCAGAACCGACTCGTTGGACTCGTTCAGGCGGGCGTTCGTCTGCTCGTTGACTTCGGACACATGCCGCAGAAGCTCGGCGGAACGGGCTTTCAGGGCCTCCATCTGTTCGGCAAGGGAGCGGGCGATCTCGTCGGCGGTCTGGCGAAGCTGGCCGGTCGTGCTGTCGGCGGTCTGGCTGATGCGCTCCACCACGGCTTGGCTGTTGCCGAGAAGGGCGCTGTCGACCTCGCGGCTGCGCTCGTCGAACAGCGCCATCAAGGCACGGCTGCGCTCGTCATAGGCGCGCGAGAGTTCGGCGCTGCGCTCGTCCAGAAGCGCGTTCAGGCGGGCGGAGGCTTCTTCCACCTGCGAGAGGATACGACCGGACACGCCGTCGACATCGCCCACGAGACGATCATGAGATCCGACGATGGAACTGCGCAGATTCTCGGCATGAGAGAGCATGGCTTCGCGCTCTGCGCCGAGATCGGCGACGAGCGAGCGAATCTTGACCTCATTGTCGGCGTAGGCCCGCTCCAGCGAGGAGACCTCTGCGTTCACGAGTGTTTCGAGTTCGCTCATGCGGGCCAGGGCGCGCTCGACGCCCTCGCCGAGGACGGAGACTTCGCGGCGCACGGCCTGGCCGACCGTGGTGATACGATCTGAGGCGAGGCTTTCCGGCTCGGCCAGGCGCAGCGCGACCTCGGCCAACCCTCGGCTCATGAGACGCAGATCCTGCGAGCGACGCATCATGACCGAGAAGCCCATGATCATGAGCGGGGGCAGGACAACGGCAGCCGCAAGCGGTGCCAGCAGAGGAACGATATTGGAAGCGAGGCCAGACTCGCTGGCGAGGAAGGAGTAGGAGGCGGAGGCCGACAGGGCCGCCCAGGCAGCCGCGACGACGCCGCCGATCACGACCGGCTTGTTGGACGAGCGACGGCTCAGAAGAGCATCTGCCATGACGGCAGCCGAGCGCTGCTCGTCATTGGCGACATCACCCTTGAAGGACCGGGAACCGCGCACCGGGTCCGCCAGGGGCGCGGCGGCGGAATGGCGCGGGTCGGCCTTCTGGGACGGCGTGCGGGAGCGACGCTCCGAACGGATGCGCGAGCTTTCGTCCGCTGCGGCCAGAACGGTGGCCGAAGGCCTGTCGTCCTCGTTGATCGCCAATTCGGGCTGGGCCGCGTTCTGAGAGGCTGCCCCGATCTGCACCACGGGCGCCTTGGCCAGCGGCGCGTCAGCTTGGCTCAAGGTGTCGAGCGGTAGAAAGTCGGTGTCTTCGAAACGGAACTCGTCCAGACTCGGGGTTGCGTTATGGGGCGCACCGAGATTGGCTTCGTCGCGCAGGGCCTTCGTGGCTTCCTCGACCGTGCGGTCGAAATCGCTCAGGGCGAATTCGATCGACATGTCGTCGGCGCGAAGCGTCTGCTTCTCGACATGGCCTGCCGCCTTGCCGGAAAGACTGGTCGTCTCTGCTTCCGGCTTGAGAAAGTCCTCGTCCTGGAGGGCGGCCTCCAGTTCGTTCACGGCTTCCTCGGAAAGCTGTTCGGCCGTCTTAATCTTCGACATCGTGCGCCGCGCCTCGATACTCGTTACATTGGGCTCGATGCATCAGGCCGACCATGCAATGCATGTCCCGACGCCGTTGGCTTCGAACCTCGCCACCCTGCCGCCCGCGAATCCACGCAAACGAAGGGCATATCCCTAACGTCTAAGGTAAATACGGGAGCGTCGGAAGGAAACTGCAAAATCGGGAGAAGGCGACAAGTTTAAACATTTGGTTAACGTTCCGCCCGTCCCTGTTGCCGTCTCGCGTCTTCGTCAGCATTCGGAATAACCCATTTCGCCGCTCGAAGGGCGACAATGACGAAGCGGACCTCACCTCACCATTCAAAACTTCCGTAGAATTTAACTTTCCCCTGCTTTTTGGATGGGCCTCTGACCAACACGGATCGTCGGTGGACTGTGCCAGCATCCTCTCAAGAGCCGGCTATATTTACTTTCTCAGCCTTGCTGCACTGCTGCGACGGCGATGAGGTCCTGGCTCGCGACGTCGCCGCGCTGATGTGCATCGAGATCGATCGGGCACGTCGGACCCTAGAGGAGGCGGATGGCGACGCGCGGCAGCGATGCGCGCACGCGATCAAAGGCGCTGCGCTGAATTGCGGTGCCATCAGTCTCGCCTGCAAGGCCGCTCGTCTGGAGGAGGTGCCGCACGATCGCGTCCGGCTCCGTGAGATGATGGAGGAACTCGCGCTCGTCGATCGTGAGCTGCGGGTTCTGGAGGGCGGCGCTGAACCGTGAGGTTGACCTCATCCACGCCTCGGTCTACCCGACAGTCATGACCGCTATCGTCTTTATTGCTCATGACGGCACGCGCTATGACATCGACGCTCCCAATGGGTCGAGCGTGATGGAAAATGCCGTGCGCAACGATATTCCCGGCATCGACGCCGATTGCGGCGGTGCCTGTGCCTGCGCGACTTGCCACGTCTATGTGGACGAAGCTTATGTGGCGCGACTTCCCGAGATGCAGGCCATGGAAGAAGACATGCTGGACTTCGCCGTGGATGTCCGAGCGAACTCGCGGCTGTCCTGCCAGATTCGCATCCATCCCGAACTCGATGGGCTGACGGTGCGTGTGCCCGAGCGCCAGCCCTGAGGCGCCTTATCTCGACGCGACCCGATGAAGCTGTTGGTTGATCTTGCGCTCCAGTCTCGCGTCGATACGCTTGGACTCAGCGGCATCGAAAGCGAGTTGCTCGTCGTCGTGCTGCTTGAGAAGCGTTCGGGTTTCTGAATTGACGAGAGCCTCCATGCGGGCGCAACTGGGCTGCGGTTTGAGCGAGCGGATCGTGGCCTCCATCCGCTTCAGCCAGGATTTGGCGATGCGCGAGTGCTCCGCCTCATGAGTGGCGATGTCGTCGCGCAGGATTTTCCAGAGGATCTGCGTCTCTCTCGAGCCGTTCTTCGGCCCGCTCCAGCGCGGCAGGGTCGTGTGCAGGTCAAGGCGAACCTCTGCGTGGGCTATGCCGCAGCCCCCGGTCGTCGGCTTGTAGGTGGCATTGGCTTTGAAGGCCACGTCCGTCGAGCCAGCGTGGCGCTCGCCCTGGCCGAGGTCCGGGCCTTTCATGCCGAGTTCGCGATACAGATCATCGAAGCTTTTGCCTCGAACCATGAAGAAGGTCGTCCGCTCCCGAATCTCCCCCGATATGGCATGAGTGGCCGGCAGGGTGGCGCCGACGGTCAGGCACAGGGCGAGAATTCGTTTCATGCGTCGCTCCCACAGGCTTGAAACATTCCACCCCTACGCTAACCGATCGTTGACGCGGCACAAGCCATTTGTGTGAGGAATTTTCGCTTTGTTTTCTCTGAGTGTTTCCCTTCGGTCTTTCGTCTGATGTCTGCGGAAAAGGTCCGGTCGCGCGTCTGGAACCTTGCTCACGGCCGAAGCCTGGAGCTCGGACCGCAATCCGTGCTTATGGGCATCCTCAATGTGACGCCTGACAGCTTTTCCGACGGCGGCGCCTATCGCGGCGACGTGTCGTGGGCTGTGGATGCGGCTTTGAGAATGATCGAGGAAGGGGCGGCGATCATCGATATTGGCGGCGAGTCGACCCGTCCCGGCGCCGAGCCGGTGGAAGCGGAAGAAGAGCGCCGCCGCGTTCTGCCTGTCATCGAAGCCTTGGCGTCACGGTCGGATTGCCTGATCTCGATCGACACCTATCGCAGCGAAACGGCCCGGGCCGCCGTCCAAACCGGGGCCCATATCGTCAACGACGTTTGGGGCGCTCAGCGCGATCCCGCCATTGCGGAAGTCGCGGCGACGACCGGGGCAGGGCTGTGCCTGATGCACACGGGGCGCGAGCGCGTTCGCGGGTCCGATGCGATCGCGGATCAATTTCAATTTCTGGAAACGTCGCTGCGGATCGCCGCAGATGCCGGCGTCTCGACCGCGCAGATCGTGCTCGATCCCGGTTTCGGGTTTGGCAAAGATGCCGCGGAGAATATAAATCTGATGATGCGGCTCAATGAGCTGAAAGCTTTCGGATACCCGCTTCTGGTCGGCACGTCCCGTAAGCGTTTCGTGCGCTCGACCTTGGGTCATGGCGAAGCCGACGCGGATGTCGCAACGGCTGCGACCAGCGTTCTCCTGCGGGAGCGAGGCGCCGCCATCTTCCGCGTTCACCGCATCGGTCCGAACCGGGATGCATTGGCTTTAGTGGACGCAGGGCTTCACGCCATGGCGATGGCCAAAGCATGAGGTCTGTCTGGATCGGTCTGGGTGGAAATCTCGGTGATCCACAGCGCCAGATGGGAGAAGCCCTTCGGGCCTTAAATGCGCGAGACGACGTCTCTGTCGTCGCCGTCTCGTCGCTCTATCGCACGCCCCCTTGGGGGCTGACGGAGCAGCCGGATTTCCTGAACTGCTGCGCGGGGCTCGAAACGAACCTGCCGCCCGATGCCGTGTTGCGCATCTGCCTCGACGTCGAGCGCCAGCTTCATCGCGAGCGCGGTGTGCGTTGGGGTCCGCGCACGATCGACATCGATCTGCTGGATTATGACGGGTTGGTGACCGAGACCGAGGAACTCCTTCTCCCGCATCCTCGAATGACGGAGCGCGCCTTCGTTCTCGTCCCGCTGGCCGAGATGGCCCCCGAACTCGAGATAGCAGGTCGGTCGGTCGCCGCCTGGAGGGACGCAGTGGAGCGCGGCGACATTCTCCAGTTGCAAACTGATCCGGATTGGTGGCGAACCGAACGGTCGATCGGCGATTAGTCGATCGACGCGCGCTTGACGGTTTCGTCGCGCTTCAGATGCATCCCGATCACCGGCACAAGCTCATTGGCGACCTGCACGGAGATCGTGACGTTCAGCTTGTCCTTGCCGTCGATGCGCGCCACCATCGCGCCCTTCAACTGCTTGCGGTCAAGGCCAACCGTGATCTTATCGCCCGCCACGTCTCCCGACACGATGTCGAGGCCCTTGCCGGCGGAGCCGTCGAGGAAAGAGCCCTTGTAGGAGGAGCCGCCCTTGATGAAGGTCGCCGACATGGGTTGTGAGAACATGCCGACGCGGCATGAGCCATCCAGCGACATGCCGACATCCTTGATCGGCTTGGCACCCGTCAGATCGCAGACGAACTTCGTGCCTTTGTACTTACCGGCGACGATTTCGCCCGGGCCGCTCCAGCGGCCGAAAACGTTCTGAAAGAAGGCCTCGTCCTTGTCCGCGGCCGAAACAGGCGCGGATGCGCCGGACAGAACCAGAAGAGCGAGGCTGGCAGCGAAGGGGCGAACCATGGAAGACCTTCCGGAGTGTTCGGGAAGCGGATCGATACCCCCTTTTATCACGCCGGAGGGTTAATCAAACCTTTCGCCAAACCGTCCAAACGCTCACTGTTGCCAGAAGACCTCAGCGCGACGTTTCGCCCGACCCCGGCGTGAGGTCGCGCAAGAAGTCTCCGATCTTCGGCCTTTGAACCGAGAGGAAGGGAAGCGGGCGACACAGGTCCATCGCGGCCAGACCCACCCGCGCCGTCAGCAATCCGTTGACGACGCCTTCGCCGAGCTTCGAGGAAAGACGCGCGGCGAGACCGTGGCCGACGACCTGCTGGACCAGACTGTCCCCCACCGCAATGGAGCCCGTCACCGCGAGATGAGCCAGCACATCCCGCGTCAGGCGGACAAGACCGATCGTGCCGGGGCGCGCGCCATAGAGTTCGGACACCATACGAATGACACGCAGCGTCTCGAACAGGACGAAGGCGAGATCGACGACGGCACGGGGGCTGACGGCGGTGACGACCGACACCCGCTTGGAGGACGCCAGAACCAGCGCTCGCGCTTTCGCATCGAGAGGCAGAAGCAATTCGCGTTCAGCCAGGCCGATGAGGTCCCGTCCGTCGATGATATCGTCGGCCGTATCCTTCAGGCGCGCTCGGCCGCCGGCGGTTTCCGGGCGGCTCGACAGGATGGAGACCAGCCGCGAAACGACAGAGCGTGCCTTCCGTTCGTCATCCGTGCGATACGCCTCCAGACCCTCGCGACGTTCCTTCTCCACGGTGTTGAGGCGAAGGAGACCGCGCACTTCACGCCCGATCACGCCCAGCAGCCCGAACAGTGCTACCGCACTCAGTCCGAGAGCCAGCCAGCCCAGCCAATCGGCCCGCGCGAAAAGATCGCGGATGAAAGCGTCGAGGGCCAAGCTGAAGGCGAGGGAGACGATCGCGCTCAACGCACCGAGAAAAATCTTGCCGAAGGAAAAGCCGCCGCGCCGTCTCGCTGTTGCGGGCGCCGCGTCCAGAGCCTTGGCCGCTTCCATTTCCAAGGCTTCATCGGGCTCGATCGTGATCCGCTGAAGATCGGCGATCGCTCGCGGCGCGCGTGAAGGCTCCTCGCGCGGTGGAGCCGGCGTCGAAGCCGGATCGATGCGGAAAGCCGCGGGGCGCCGGGGCGTGTCCTCGCTCATGCCAGACGATCTCCGATCAGGAACTGGAGGGCCCGGTCGAGCCGGATATGGGGCAGAGAGAGAAGCAAGCCATCCTCCGTCCGCTCAAGCCGCGGGGGGCGAAAGCGAACGAAGTTCACGGGTGGCTGGCGGTTCGCCGCGGGTTTGGTGTCCCGCAACAACCGGCCGGGATCGTCTGGCAAATCTCCGGGGAAAATTGCCGTCTCGGTGTCTCCGTCGAAGCGCTCGCCGCCGATTTCCTCGCCATGGATGGGCGTGCCGACAATGACAGGAAGGGTTTCACCGCGATCGGATACGCTTGCCTCGCGCGTGGCGCGGATCGCGGCCATGGCGATCACGTCGGTCTGCGCGCCCGAAAAATTCGCGCGGGTCATCGCATCCTGCACCAACCGGCGAACGATGTTTTCCAGCTTCTGGTGATCGCCACGATGCAGATGGTCGGCCTTTGTCGCCGCCACCAGGATGCGGTCGATCCGCCGTGTCAGGAACGAGCCGAGCCAGCTCGATCGTCCGGGGCGGAAGCAGGAGAGAATGTCGGAGAGGGCGAATTCCAGATCGCGCACGGCTTCCGGGCCGGCATTGATCGCTTGAAGCGCGTCGATCAGAAGGATCTGCCGGTCCAACCGCGCGAAATGCTCGCGAAAGAAGGGTTTGACCACGACGGTCTTGTAGGCCTCGTATCGGCGGGCATGAAGCGCGCCGAAGCTGCCCTTCTCGTATAGGGTTCCGGCTTCGAGAGGCAGCGGCGCGAAGGTCAGTGCGGGCGAGCCTTCGAGATCGCCGGGCATCAGGAACCGCCCCGGAGGAAGCGTCGAAAGCGCCGTGCGATCGGCGCGGCAGGCTCGCAGATAATCCGCGAAGGTCGAGGCAAGGCGAAGGCTTGTCGGCTCGTCGGCAGGAGCGTGCAGGTCGAGGCCCTCGACGAGGTCCAGAAACGGTCGGGCGATTGCCGCGCGCGAGGGCAGGCGGGCGCGCTCGAGCGACTCGCGCGAGAAGTCCTCGAAACTCTTGTCGATCAGCGGAAGGTCAAGCAGCCATTCGCCGGGATAGTCCACGATATCGACCGAAAGCTTCCCCGCGGAGAAGAAGCGTGACCAACCGGACGCCGACTCGAATTCGATCGTCAACCGAAGCTCCGAGATGGCCCGTGTCGATTGCGGCCAGAGGCGATCGGTCAGGACCGCGCGCAGATGCTCCTCGTACTGGAAGCGCGGAACGGCGTCGTCGGGCTGCTCCTCCAGAAAGGCGCGACGAATTCGCCCGCTCGCCTGCGCTTCGAAAAGCGGGAGGCGCCCCCCGTGAACGAGGTTGTGGACGAGGGAGGTGATGAAGACTGTCTTGCCCGCCCGAGACAGGCCGGCGACCCCAAGCCGCAGGTTGGGATGAAACAGACCCGCCCCGCGATCGGTCAGGTTGTCGAAAACGATTCGCGCTTCGTCGGCAAGGGAGGTCATGAAAGCGGCGGGAGCCTCGATGTCGGTTGAGCGTCCATATAAGGATGTAGAACCGGTTCGAAAGCCTATCGATCCGCGACCGGTCCGGGTCTCGGGCGATTCGCCTCGAACGGCTGATACGCTCCCGTGTGTTGCGTTGCGAAGCCGTTCGTGAACCCTCGAGTGTGGTTGGATCGGGTGGGTATCAGGACGATCCGACGCTTCCCGCGCCGCTCAACACGTGTTTCCGGGATCAAAACTCGTTGTCCGACGGAAGCTTAGGCGCGACCAACGCGTTACCTCATCGGCGCGCGAGACGCTTGTTCGGTGCCGACGGCATGGTTATAAGCGCCCCAACTTGGCTTGGAGGTGGCATATGAGCGAAACCTTACCCATTGGAACTGGCGTTCCTGAGGACGGGCCGTTCATGAACGACCGGCAGAAGGAATATTTCCGCCGTAAGCTCCTGGCTTGGAAGAATGACATTCTCCGCGAAGCCAAGGAGACTCTGGACGCCTTGGCGACGGAAAACGCCAATCAGGCCGACGCGGCGGACCGAGCGTCGTCGGAAACCGATCGCTCGATCGAGCTTCGAGCTCGTGATCGCCAGAGAAAGCTGATTTCCAAAATCGACGCCGCGCTGGAGCGGATCGAAGATGGAACCTATGGTTACTGTGAAGAAACGGGTGAGCCCATCAGTCTGAAACGGCTGGACGCGCGTCCCATCGCGACTATGACGCTCGAAGCTCAGGAAAGACACGAACGCCGCGAGAAGGTTTATCGCGACGAATGATGCGAGACCGCTGCGAGCGTGATCGCAGGGGCCGTCGAATTGTAAGAGCAAAAAAAAGCGGGCTGCTGAATGCGGCCCGCTTTTTTGTTGTTTGTTGGAGAAGAGGGACTGGGATTTGGCTCCACAGTCCCGCCTGCTTGTCAGCGCCGATCCGGCGAGACGTCCAAGCTAAAGTCGTGGAGCAGCCGCTCCATCTCTTCTTCGAGCGTTAGATTGCGTTCCGCCTTTGGCGCATCGGCGATCGTTGGGCTTGTCGCAGGGTTTTCCGGCGGCCTGGGAGCCACGGGGGGGGCCTCGGGTGGTTTCGCCTGCGCCGGGGCGTCGATGACGGGAGCGGCCGTCGGAACTGGCCGAGGCTCCATTGTCGGTGGTGACGCCGCGGCCATGCTCGGCGGCAAGGGCGTCGTGCGACGGGATTGGATCGTCGAAGCAAAGCTTCGAACCGTCAATGGCGCTGGGCCTTCGGCTAATGGCGCTTCCGTTCCCCTTGGCTCCATCGGCTCGGCGTTCTGGCTCATCCGATCCGACGGGTTGCGCGCAGGCGGACTCGACGAAGGCTCGATCGCGAGCGGCGAGTTCGGCGTCAGGGTGGGCTCGGTGCGAACAGGCGCGGGCGAAAAGGAAACGGACGGCGTCGGCGACCAAAGCGAGCGAGCGAGACCCGACATGGGCGATGCCGCCGGGCTGATCGGCGCGGGAGCGGGAGGGGGCGGCTCGGATGCCGTTTCGTCGGCTGGCGAAGAAGGCGGCGTCACCGGAGGCGCGACACGCGGCGTGTTGGCCAGGGTCGGAGTTGCCATGGAGCGCGGAGCGCCGCCCTGTGTGTTCTGAAGCGCCACGGGCGGAGCGACCGGATTGGGCCGGGAGGCTGGGATGACTGGCACGGGCGCTGGTTCGGGCGCGGCCAGCTTCTGCAACTCGACGTTCGGGGTGTTCTCCTCTGATGACCCGAACCCGACCGCAGACGCCACAGTCGCCTCGCGCAGCATCGGAGCCGGAGATCCCGGACGGTCCTCGGCCACCGGTCCCGCCACAGGAGCAAAGGCGACCTCCCTTGCTTCGATCGGGCGCGCCGGAGGAGCGAGGACCGGCGGGGCAGGCACCTGACGAACAGGTTCAGGCTGCGCCGGCGCAACTGAAACGGGCGGAGCCGGCATGGCCGGCGGCGGCAAGGGCACGGGCCGTTGCGGCGCAACGGCGATCGGCGCCGCCTCGGGCGCACGCGGTGTGGGGACTGGCATAGGTTCGGGCGCGGGAGCCGGCGCGCGGACGGATTCGGACGGCGCGCGGCGTTGCGGCTCGGGGGCGAGCATCATTGAAGGTTCGATCGCTGGGCGAGGCGGCGGCGCATCTCGCCGAGGCTCCATCACAGGGTCGCCGGCTCTTGCGGTCTGAATGGCGGGTGGAACCTCGGGCAGAATCGGCTCGTCCCGCATGGCAGGGTGATGCGCGGGTTCGGGCGTCTCGGCGGCACGGGGGGACGGGGGCGTGCGGCGATGCGGCAACGGGGCACCTGCCGGGCGCTCACCCATATCGGGCTCCTGCCGCGCCGGCGGCGCACCGGGCGGGACTCGGCGCGCCACCTGACCCCGGAAGATGCTCTGTTCCACCACGAGATCGTTGGAACCGCCGATCAGAATCAGATGCTCCGCTTCGTCGCGGCGCACCAGAACGAGCTTGCGACGCTGGTCCACGGCGATCGCGTCCAGCACCGCGAGACGAGGCGCGCGATGGCGACTGCCGATTCCGCTGCCACCGGCAAAAATGCGCTTGGCCAAGCCGACCAGCAGCAGAACCAGGAGGATGACCACCGCCGCTGCCAAAATCACCGAAACGATCGGCGCCAGATTCTCACCGACCACGCCGGCCAACCATTCACGCATTCACCATACCTCCGCGATGCCGGCGGTCCGTTCGTCGTTGACGTCTCGGGACCGCAATCGGTATTCGGTTCTTATGTCGCTGCCCGTCCTGATACAGGGTCAGGTCAGCTTCGGCCCATACTGCCGTGTCAGGATGACGTTCGGCAATGACGGGCGCAAATTCGACAGAATCTCGTGCGCTTCGCGCCGTTTGGTCGTAACCTTTCCAGCCCGTTATCGGAAGGGCCGATGCCGATGCATGGAGCATCCCCTGTGGAACAGACAGCGCCGGTTGCGCCAACTCCCCTGAGCGACAAGCCCTTGATCGATCGCCATCCTGATTCGACCGGGGTGCGGCGAATCCTGTTTCTGGCCGGGTTCCTCTTCGTCTTCGCGGCGACACTTGCCCTGTTCGGCCATGTCTATGGAGCGATCGCTCTTCTCGGTATTTTCGGTCTGCTGGCCATGGTCGGGATCGCCGCCGTCTTCGGTTTGGCGCTCGGACTGTTGCAATTCGGCTTCAAGCGGATGGATCAGGGAATCGCCAAGGCGTTTCTGGACGATCTGCCGACCGGAACGCTCGTGACCGATCGGCGAGGGCGCGTGGTCTATGCGAACCGGGCTTATGGGGTTCGCACCGGGGCTCAGTCGGCCGGCGAGGTTCGCACGCTCGAACGCCTTCTTTCGCGAGAGCCCGAGGCATCCGAAGCGATCTATCGGCTCGCCAATCTGGCGCAGGAGGGCATGGTCGGTCAGGAGGAGTTCCGACTGACGCGCGAACTCGGCAGCCGGACCGCCGAAACCTCGCCGCGCTGGTACCGCGCGTCCGTGCGCCCGCTGACCGCCGAGAACGGCTCGCTTCAAGTCTGGCAGATCGCCGACATCACACCGGAGCGCGAGGAGCAGGAGAGCTTTTTCCGCGATCTCCAGCACGCCATCGACTATCTCGACCACGCGCCGGCGGGTTTCTTCGCCGCCGATGATTCGGGTCGTCTCGGCTATATCAACGCGACGCTCGCAGAATGGCTTCGGATCGATCTGGCATCGTTCAAGCCTTATGGGCCGTCGATCTTCGATTATCTGCGCGAGGAGGATGCGGCGCTGCTGCGCCGCACGAAGCATATCCGCGACGACAGCGGTATCTCATCGGTCGATCTCGACCTCGTCACGTCTTCGGGCCAGCGCTTGCCTGTTCGGCTTCTTCGCAATTTCGCACCTGCCGGAGAGCGCCTGAAAGGCGTCACCCGCACGCTCGTTCTGAACCGGGTGGGTGCGGGCGAGCAGGAACAGGCCTTGCGCGCGGCCGAGGTACGATTCACACGCTTCTTCAACTCGTCTCCCATGGCCATTGCGGCGCTCGACGCCAACGGTCGAATCGCGCGTGCCAACGGCGCGTTCGGTCGTCTATTTGGCGAGAGTGCCGCCATCGGCGCGCAGCCGATCATGGATTGTGTTCGCGACGAGAATCGCGAGGCGATCCGGCAAGCGCTGCAAGCCGCCGCGCGCGGGCAGGCGGACATTCCTCCGGTGGATGCCGAGCTTCTGAGCGAGCCCGTACGCTCCACGCGCCTCTACGTTAGCGCAAATGCCGACATTCACGATGGAACCGGCGAAGTCGCCATTCTCTATGGCGTTGACATCACCCAGCAGCGCACGCTCGAAGACCAGTTCGCCAAGAGCCAGAAGATGCAGGCGATCGGCAATCTGGCCGGCGGCATTGCGCATGACTTCAACAACGTCCTGACAATCATCACGGCGTCGGTGGACTTCCTCCTCCTGAATCATCGCTCGGGCGATCCGTCCTTCCAGGATCTCCTGCTGATCAAGCAGAGCGCCAATCGCGCGGCCTCGCTGGTCCGGCAGCTTCTGGCCTATTCACGCCGTCAGACCATGCGTCCCAAGATGCTGAATCTGACGGATGTCATCGCGGATATGCACCTTCTCCTGAAGCGCATCTCCGGAGACCTCGTCAAATTGGAGCGCCACCACGCGCGTGATCTCTGGCCTGTCATGGCCGATATCGGGCAGTTCGAGCAGGTCGTCACCAATCTCGTGCAGAACGCGCGCGACGCCATGGCGACGCAAGGAACGGTGACGATTTCGACGCGCAACGTTTCAGCCGCCGAAGTGCCGGGTTTCGGCTATGGCGAGTTGATCGAAGCCGATTACGTGCTGATGGAGGTTTCGGATACGGGCTCGGGTATGCCGGCCGATGTCGCGGAGCGAATCTTCGAACCCTTCTTCACCACCAAGGAAATCGGTAAGGGCACGGGCCTCGGCCTCTCCATGGTCTACGGAATCGTAAAGCAGTCCGGCGGCTTCATCTTCGTGGAGTCGCGACAAGGCGAAGGGACGGTGTTCCGCATCTTCCTGCCGCGTCACATTCCGGCGGAGATCGCCGCACCGCGGCCCGAGCAGTCGGGCGTTCAGGCGGCAGGCGCCAAGATGGACCTGTCGGGCACTGCGTCCATCCTGCTCGTCGAGGACGAAGACAATGTACGCGCCGGAAACGTACGCGCTTTGAAGATGCGCGGATACGATGTCCACGAGGCGGCGAGTGGGCTGGAAGCGCTGGACGTGATGGAAGAGCTGGACGGCAAGGTCGATCTCGTCGTGTCGGACGTCGTGATGCCGGAGATGGATGGACCGACGCTGCTGCGCGAGATGCGCAAGGTTCGGCCCGATCTCAAGTTCATCTTCGTCTCCGGCTATGCCGAGGACGCCTTCGCCAAGAATCTGCCGGAGGGAGAAAAGTTCGGCTTCCTGCCGAAACCCTTCTCCCTCCGTGACTTGGCGGTCGCCGTTAAAGAGGCGCTCGAAGAATGATCAGCGGGTCGGACGCTTGGCGAGGCCGACAGCGATGCGGGCAGCGAGTCGAGCGTTCGAGCGGACGAGGTCGATATTGGTCGCCAGCGACTTGCCCTCGCTGAGTTCGAAAATCTTTTGAAGCAGGAATGGCGTCGTCGCCTTGCCGGTGACACCCTTCGCATCGGCATCCGCCAATGCCGCATCGATCCAGCCGCCGATGGTCGCGCTGTCGATTTCCAGCTCTTCGGGCAGAGGGTTGGCGATCAGCATACCGCCATGGATGTCGAGCCGTTCGCGAACGCGTTGGAATTCGGCGATCTCGTCGGCTGAATCCATCCGGATCGGCGTTGCGATGCCGGATCGGCGCGACCAGAAGGCGGGCAATTCGTCCACACCGTAGCCGACGACCGGAACACCCTTCGTTTCAAGAACTTCGAAGGTCTTCTTGAGATCGAGGATCGCCTTGGCTCCTGCCGACACGACGATGACGCGCGTCTGAGACAACTCGTCCAGATCGGCCGAAATGTCGAAGCTGGTCTCGGCGCCCTTGTGCACGCCACCGATGCCGCCCGTCGCGAAGACTTCGATACCCGCCAAACGCGCGGCGATCATCGTGGCCGCGACGGTGGTCGAACCCGTGCGACCGGCCGCCACGGCATAGGCGAGGTCGGCGCGCGAGAGTTTCAGAGCGCCCTTGGTCTGCGCGAGTGTCTCGAGCTGTGCGTCGGTCAGGCCGACATGCAATTTGCCGTCGATCACGGCGATCGTTGCCGGTTCGGCGCCTTCCTCGCGAATGATGGCTTCAACCTCACGCGCCATATCGAGGTTCTTCGGCCAAGGCATGCCGTGGGTGATGATGGTCGATTCCAGCGCCACGACGGCGCGGCCGAATTGAAGGGCCTCGGCGACGGAAGGAGAAAGATGGATCATGTCGTTCATGCGGATCGGTCCTGGTGGACGGGGGTGGGAGAGGGAAGCGCGGCCGCCAGGGAGCGGCATTGCGGCAAGGACTGGGGGGGAAGTTCGTGCGCGATATGAAGCGCCGAGGCACACATTCCAACGCGCGCGGCCTCAGTAAAGTTTGCGCCGGTGAGCGATTCCAGAATGTTGATCGCCGCCAACGTATCGCCCGCGCCTGTCACGTCGCGAATAGCTGGGACTTGGGGGGGCGACTGAAGCACGAGACCGTCTTCGTCCAAAATAGCCGCCGCTCGCGGGCCGTCCGTCACGATCGCCCGTCGTAGGCCGAGCTCGCGTAACGCCTGCGCGAGATGCTCGACCGGGCTGTCCTTCGGTCGGCCTGCGAGCGAGGCGGCTTCGGCACGGGACAGGAACAACGCCGTCAACCGGGGCAGACATGGCCGCAGGCGCAAAACCTTGGACGGTGAAACCGCAATCGCGAAAATCGGCCCGTTCGTCTTGTGCTCGGAGAGATAGGCCAACGTTTCGCTTGGTAAATTGGCATCCACGACGCAGGCCTGCGCCGCGTTCAGGCGATGCCGCAAATGGGCGCGTTTCAGCGCTCGGGGCGTCAGGAGATCGTAGATGTCCATATCTGCGACGGCCGCGCGCAACTCGCCGGTATCATCCAGAATCGCGGTATAGCTGGCCGAGCGACGATCCAGCCAGGATAGTGCGCCATCTCCGATCCGCTCGGCTTCCAAGGCGATTTCGATGGACGCCGCGATCGAATCGCCGCCGCGGGCGCTCACGACATGCGGGGCGGCGCCTTGCCGGGCCAAAGCGCGAGCGACGTTGAAGCTCGCGCCGCCGATGAATTCCCGGCACGAACCGGGGTTCGATGCCGCCGCTTGAAACGGCACGGATGACCGCGCCACGCGGTCGAGATGCGCCCCTCCGAACAGGACGACATCCAACCCGTCGATAGGGAGCTTCATGCCGCTTTCTCCGGGGGGATCATTGAGAACTCAAATGAGAACAAAAAGGGAATATCCCTTGAACGATGAGAACGAAAAGAGTACATACACGTCACAGCCAAGCGGATTGCACCCGGTTCGCCCACATGAAATAAGGTCTTGTTTTCATGGCCCAAAGCTCACTCCGTCTCGTTGAGGATACTTCGGTGGACAAGAACAAGGCGCTCGATGCAGCGCTTTCGCAGATCGAACGGGCCTTCGGCAAGGGCTCTATCATGCGTCTCGGGCAAACCGAGAAGCTCGACATCGAGACGGTTTCGACCGGATCCCTCGGCCTCGACATCGCGCTCGGGATCGGCGGCCTTCCGAAGGGACGCATTGTCGAAATCTATGGCCCGGAATCCTCGGGCAAGACGACCCTGGCGCTGCACACTGTGGCCGAAGCGCAGAAGGCCGGTGGCATCTGCGCGTTCGTAGACGCCGAACATGCGCTCGATCCTGTCTATGCTCGCAAGCTCGGCGTCGATCTCGACAATCTCCTGATCTCGCAGCCCGACACCGGCGAGCAGGCGCTGGAAATCGTGGATACGCTGGTTCGCTCCGGCGCGATCGATGTTCTCGTGGTCGATTCGGTGGCCGCGCTTACGCCTCGGGCCGAAATCGAAGGTGAGATGGGCGACTCGTTGCCGGGCATGCAGGCGCGCCTGATGAGCCAGGCACTGCGCAAGCTCACCGGCTCGATCTCGCGCTCCAAGTGCATGGTCATCTTCATCAACCAGATCCGCATGAAGATCGGCGTCATGTTCGGCTCGCCCGAAACGACCACCGGCGGCAACGCACTGAAGTTCTACGCCTCGGTTCGTCTCGACATTCGCCGGATCGGTTCCATCAAGGAGCGCGAAGAGGTGACGGGCAACCAGACGCGCGTGAAGGTGGTGAAGAACAAGCTGGCCCCGCCGTTCAAGCAGGTCGAGTTCGACATCATGTATGGCGAGGGCGTGTCCAAGATGGGCGAGCTCGTCGATCTGGGCGTCAAGTCCGGCATCGTCGAGAAGTCCGGCGCCTGGTTCTCGTATAATTCCCAGCGTCTCGGCCAAGGCCGCGAGAACGCCAAGGCGACCATGCGGGACAACCCGGCCTTGGCGGCGGAGGTCGAATCGGCGATCCGCCAGAACGCCGGCCTGATCGCGGAGAAGCTTCTGGACGCCGGCCCCTCCGAGGACGGCGACGACGACGGCGAAGCCTGATGAACAGAAAACGCCCGCCTCTCTGGCGGGCGTTTTCGTATGAGGGTGTCTCTTGGCTTCGCATGGTCGTTGCAAGCCCGACATAGACAGGGTTTTGCCTCGCCGCTAAAAGGCTTGCGCGGAGCGGTAACCATGCCCCGGCCGCGTTTTCCCAATTGAAGGTTTTTCCATGAGTGGCGTGAACGAGATCCGGTCGACCTTTCTTCAATATTTCGCGAAGAACGGGCATGAGCCGGTCGCCTCCTCGCCGCTCGTGCCGCGCAACGACCCGACCCTGATGTTCACGAACGCCGGCATGGTGCAGTTCAAGAACGTCTTCACCGGGTTGGAGAAGCGCGATTACACGCGGGCGACGACCGCGCAGAAGGTGGTGCGCGCCGGCGGCAAGCACAACGATCTCGACAATGTCGGCTACACCGCGCGGCATCACACGTTCTTCGAGATGCTCGGCAATTTCTCCTTCGGCGACTATTTCAAGGAAGAGGCGATCAGCCTCGCCTGGAACCTCGTCACCAAGGAATTCGCGCTCGACAAGAGCCGTCTGCTCGTCACCGTCTATTCCGAGGACGAAGAAGCCGCGCGGCTCTGGAAGAGCATTGCCGGTTTCTCCGACGACAAGATCATCCGCATCCCGACCTCGGACAATTTCTGGACCATGGGCGAGACAGGCCCTTGCGGCCCTTGCTCCGAGATCTTCTACGATCAGGGCGAGTCGGTCTGGGGCGGCCCTCCGGGTTCGGCCGAGGAAGATGGTGACCGGTTCCTGGAATTCTGGAACCTCGTCTTCATGCAGTTCGAGCAGGTTTCGCCGGGTGAGCGCGTGGCACTCCCGAGCCCCTCGATCGATACGGGCATGGGGCTGGAGCGTATCGCCGCGATCCTGCAAGGCGTGACCTCGAACTACGAGATCGATCTGTTCCGCCGCCTGATCGCCGCCGTCGAGGAGGCGATCGGATCGCGCGCCGAGGGCGATGCCCTGGCCAGCCACCGCGTCATCGCGGATCATCTGCGCGCGACAGCCTTCCTGATCGCGGACGGCGTTTTGCCCTCCAATGAAGGGCGCGGTTATGTGCTTCGCCGCATCATGCGGCGCGCGATGCGTCACGCCAAGTTGCTTGGTGCGCGTGAGCCCGTCCTGTTCAAGCTGCTGCCGACGCTCGTGTCCGAAATGGGCCGCGCCTATCCTGAACTCGTGCGCGCCGAGGCGCTGACGTCCGAGACGCTGAAGTTAGAAGAAAAGCGCTTCCTGACGACGCTGGATCGCGGCCTGATCCTCCTCAACGAGGCGTCGCAAGACCTCGCGCAGGGGGACAGCCTCGATGGCGAAGTCGCCTTCAAGCTTTACGACACCTATGGCTTTCCGCTCGACCTGACGCAGGACGCGTTGCGCGCGCGCGGCGTTGGCGTCGATCTCTCCAGCTTTCAGTCGGCTATGGAACGTCAGAAGGCCGAAGCCCGCGCGAGCTGGGTCGGCTCCGGCGAGGCGGCGGCCGAAACGGTCTGGTTCGCCATTCGCGAGCGTGAAGGCGCGACCGAGTTCCTTGGCTATGATACGGAAGCAGCCGAAGCCGAGGTTCGCGCCATCGTCCGCGAGGGCGCCGAGGTGCCGGAAGCCAAGGCTGGCGAGGCTGCGGCCGTGGTTCTGAATCAGACGCCCTTCTACGGCGAGTCAGGCGGTCAGGTCGGTGATACGGGCGTCCTGAAAGGCGAGGGCGTGCGCTTCGAAGTGGAAGACACGCAAAAGGTCGCCAACGGCTTGTTCATTCATCGGGGCAAGGTCATCGAAGGAACGCTGAAGCGCGGAGCGGCTCTTGACCTCGTGGTAGACCACGCTCGTCGTTCGAAGATTCGGTCCAACCATTCCGCGACGCATCTTCTGCACGAGGGTCTGCGCGAGGTTCTTGGAACGCATGTGGCCCAGAAGGGCTCGCAGGTGTCGGCCGATCGGCTGCGCTTCGACTTCTCCCATCCCAAGCCCTTGGACGCTCCCGAGCTGGCGCGGGTCGAGGAACTGGCCAATGCGGTCATTCTCCAGAACACATCCGTGGAAACCCGCCTCATGGCGGTAGACGATGCGATCGCGCTCGGAGCCATGGCGCTGTTCGGCGAAAAGTATGGCGACGAGGTTCGTGTCGTTTCCATGGGCGAGTCCAAGGGCGAGAAGGCGGCCTATTCGATCGAGCTTTGCGGCGGAACGCATGTCCGCTCCACCGGCGACATCGGTCTGGTCCATGTTCTGTCGGAGAGTGCTGTCGGCGCGGGCGTTCGCCGTGTCGAGGCTCTGACGGGCGCGGCTGCGCGTGATTATCTTTTGGAGCAGGACGCCCGCGTGAAGCGGATTGCCGCGACGCTGAAGGCCGCTCCGAGCGAGATCGTGGAGCGTGTCGAGGCTCTGGCAGAGGATCGCCGCCGCCTAGAGCGTGAGCTGACGGAAGCCAAGAAGAAACTGGCCTTGGCCGGAGACGGGCAGGGCGCATCCTCGGCTCCCAAGGAGATCGGCGGCGTGTCGTTTGTGGGGCGCGTTCTGGACGGCGTGGCGGCGAAAGACCTCAAGGGTCTGGTGGACGAGGTCAAGGCTGGCCTCGGCTCCGGGATCGTGGCCTTCGTGGGCGTGGCCGACGGGAAGGCCAGCGTCGTGATCGGCGTCACCGAGGATCTGACCTCCCGCTTCAGTGCCGTGGATCTGGTCCGGGCCGCCTCGGAAGCGATCGGCGGCAAGGGCGGCGGCGGTCGCCCGGACATGGCTCAGGCAGGCGGGCCGGATGCGGATCGCGCGCAGGACGCCGTGGCCGCCGTGGAAGCGAAGCTCGCATCCTAAGAGTATTTTGGCCTTCCCGTCATTCTCCGATGGAGCTTAAGGGCAGGCTGTGGCCGTAGTCGATGCTAACCCGGACAGCGCTCGTTCGGGGAGGAAACACAGGCTGATTTGATAAGGGGCGGCTTCATGGGCCGCCCCTTTTTCCATTCCGCCGCCGCCCCATCGCGGACCGACGGCCGCAAGAAGTGGTTCCGCGCCACTTTGATCCGCAGGCTGGCTCAGGTCGCCGCCTGACTGCGCAGCGGGCGACCCGAGGGAAACCTAACTTTCTGTTCACCTCTTCCGAACTCCGTTGAAGGCGATCACGGCCGCGTTATCGTTCAGCTGGCGGATCATTCATGCGGAATGGGAGGTCAGAACGATGTCCGTTATCAGTTCAGCCATCAGCGACTTGAGATCCTTAAACGCGTCGCAGCGTCACACCTTGCTCGCGTCCTATCTCGGTTGGACGCTCGATGCGTTCGACTTCTTCCTACTGGTCTTCGTCCTCAATGCGATCGCGCAGGAGTTTCGCGTGGGGCTCGAAGCGGTGTCCTATACGCTCTTTCTAACGCTCGCCGCCCGTCCCGTCGGGGCGCTGATTTTCGGCCTCGCGGCGGATCGCTTCGGGCGGCGACCGATCATGATGGCCAATATTCTGATCTATTCCGTTCTGGCTTTCGCTTCGGCCTTTTCTCCGAGCCTCACCGTTCTCATCGTCTTGCGGACGCTCTACGGTGTCGCGATGGGCGGTGAGTGGGGTATCGGCTCGTCACTGGTGATGGAAAGCGTGCCTGAGCG